>CAYSBM010000057.1:0-10644 GCA_964429095.1 uncultured Solibacteraceae bacterium
CGCCATGATCCGTGTGGAAGCCACAGCAGCGCGCGCCGGTGACCTGTTCACAGGCGCAGCGGTGAGCGCCGTGCTGCGGCTTGAGGCGGGCGGCCGCAAACAGACTTTTGTGAACGCCGTCTACTCGGATTGAGCCAGGATGCGCACCGGCCCTTCCAGGCCATTGGGACGAATGAGAGGAATGCGGTCACGCTCGGTGCGGTACTTAAAGCCCCAGCTCCCTTTCTGATAGATTGTATCCCCTTGCGCCAGCCACCCGGCATTGGAGTTCGCTACGCGCACGCGGAGGCTGTTGCGGCCGCTTCGGACCTGCCCCGTGATGTCAAAGCGGAAGGGGCGCCAAGCGCGTTCGCCGGCCTTCTTCCCATTCACCCACACCTCCGCGGCCAGGCCTACGGCGCCGAGATCCAGCCACAACCGGCGGCCGGACGCGGCAGCCGCAAGCTCGAATTCGGTTTCATACCATGCCGAACCCGAATAGTTGGCCAGGGCTGAATCGGTCCAGGAGGCGAGCACGAACGGCGTGCTGCGGGTGGGGAACGCAATCGGGTGTTCGGGAATTTCCCTCCAGTCCATTTCCATGATGCGGTCAGACTCCCCAGTGCCTGGGGGAGCCGCCACATGCAGGCGCACTCGCCTGGCGGAGGGCGGAACGCGCCGCTTCTCGCGCGAATACACCTCCTCCCGCAGTGTGGCGCCATCCTCACCTAACAGGCGGAACATGAAGGCTGTGGGAACCTCCAGCCCTGGTTCCAATTTGAGCAGGACCTCGTTCCACCCCTGCTGGATATCGATTGGGCGGAGCTCAGCCCAGCAGTCCCGCATCAGGTACCACTTCTGATGGCGGTGATCGGAAAGCACCAGCTTGCCGTTCCACCAGGCTTTCATGCCGTCGGCGAAGGAGGCCAGCAGTTGAGCGCGGCGCGCGCTGCCCGACCAGACATAGACGAAGGCGTAGAAAACGCCTCGCGTTTGATCGCGAGGCAGCTTCAGCAGGTCGCGCACCGTCACCGAATAGGTAGGCGAGCTGACCCATTGCCAGCAGACTTGCGTGTAGGCTCCAGGATAACGGGCGCCGGGACGGAACTCACGTTCCGGAGCGTACTCGCGGTAGAACCCACGGTGGTCGTCGAAGGGGAAGGGGCCGATCAGCCACCAATCCGGATTGGACAAGCGTTCCGGTGCCAGCCAAACCGGCTCCGAAAGGCCCTCCACTTTCGCATAAGGCACTTCCACCTGCGGAGATTCCAGCGTTAGCTTCCAGCCCGTGCGCGGCAACTCGGCGATCACCGTCTCCGGGGCCGGTGCGGGTGCGGGCGGGGCGGAGGCGCCCCCGGCATGGTGGACTACGAAATAAGCGTCATGCGGATCGAAAGAGAGATCTAACTCCGATTTAGCTCCCAGCACGCGTGCATCCAGCCTCCGGCGTTCGCCAGTAGCGGCGTCCCACTTCTCGAACGTTCCCTGGCCCGGCATACGCACCTTCACCCTGCGCTCCCGGGCGGTATCGTTCACCACCCAGAACCAATCGATGTCCTCCAAACGCCGGTGCGAAAAATACAGGCGCGCTGCGTCCGGAGTCAGGATTTCGACCTGCGGCGGCTCGATGGCGCGCAAGGCATCAAGCAGCGGCTTTAAATCCTCGCGGAATCCGGCGGGCGCCTCGATATACTGCTGGTAGTCGAGCCGATCCATGAACGATGGGTGGTCGTGCGCAGGGAACCGGCGGATGCCGTCCGGCGCCAGGCCTTGCGGCAGCTCTCCGATCGCCAGCACAGCGCCCCCGGAGGCGATAAACCGCCGGATCTTGCGCGCGGCGGCCGGATCGATGTTGGTCATTGGCGGCAGCAACAGCGCTTTGAAACTCTCCCCGGCGATCTGGAGCGCCCGCCCCCGAATCTCCGCGCGGTCCAGATAGAAGCTATCGGCGATGTGATAATCCCAGCCCTGCCTGGTCAATTCGAGTTGAAGAGACGAATAGAAGTCTTGTACTTTGTCCAGGAGATTGTTCCAGCGCGGGGGGCGCCGTTCGGAGAGGAACAAGGGAGTGGAGTTGGCGAAAACCGTCTCACGCGGGTAGTAGATCAGCACTGGCGCAACGTGGGTTCCCTGAGCGTTCATGTAATGTCCACGGCGCACCAGGCCGGCGTAGTGATGGAAGTACCGCCAGGTGGGCTGTCCACGGAACCACTGCGGAGGCCACTGGATCACCTTAGGGTCGTAGTCGAAGTAAGGCACCAGCGCGTCGGCGCCCCAAAGCAGGCACATGTTGGTGCCCAGACGCGCCTTCTCGAGGCTGAAAAAGGTGGCATGCCCCTGCAAGCCCTGGTTTTCCACCCACAGCGGCTTGCCATCGAAGTGCGCCACCGAGACGGCCTCCTTGAAATCAATGGGCATGCGCGACCGCTCCAGCAGCGCGTCGATGAAAACGCCGGTTCCGGTCCTCCACTGCTGGAACATGTCGCCGGCACGGTCCACTTGAAAAAAGAACTGCTCCTCGTAAAGCGATGTCGCATGCTTGAGGCCGTGCTTCGTGCACCAGTGGGTAACCTGCCCGGTGAAATTTTCCGCGTACAAGGCCGAGACCGTCTCCAAGTAAGCGGTTCGTATGCGGTGCGACCGGGCGCTGTCAGCAGTATCGTGCGAGAGCAGGAGCAGCCAGGGGCGCAAATCGAAACCCTGACGTCTCTGGAACTCATCCCATAGCTTGGGAGTCCAGGCGATCTGCTCTCCATAGGCGCCTTCATGATCGGCCACCGTGAGCTTGATGGTCGTGCCCAAGTGCTCGGGGAAGCGCCGCGCGTATTCTTCGTAAACCAGATCGATGTAGGCCTTCACCGCCTCCGCGTTCAGCAGATCCACCCGCGTATTGTGCGCGCCCACGGCGGGCTCGGTCCAGTAGACGCCCAGCAGCCAGCGCCCCGGCGGAACCTGCCAGCGCACAGAGGGGCCTTTGAACGGCACCGCCACGAACCAGGACTCCTCCAGCCGGCCGTTGGCGTCCATGCGCGCGGCCACCACCGCTTGCGGCGTTTCGGGGCTCTCCCAGCTCCAGCCCTGCGGACCTTCCAGGATGAATTCGGCCCGCGCCAGCCGCCGCATACGGAACTCAGGATGCCTCAACAGCACCTGGCTCAACTCCGGCCTGTCCGTGTAGCGGTCCCAGGCGTGCCCGCTCGGCCAATCGTACTCGTCGGCGAAATTGAGCGTAAAGCCGAGTTGCCTGGCGGCCTCCAGCGCGGCGCCTACCTGCTTCCAATAGTCTTCGGACAAGTAGCGCACGTCCATGCCGTCCCAAGGAAACACGACGGCCTGGTAGACGCCTTGGCGGATCATCTCCTCCATCTGGCGCCGGGTCTCTGAGGCTGAAAGCTTGCCGTTCCAAAACCAGTAGGGCATCAAGGACTTATCGCGGGGCGGATGCTGAAAACCACGGTACAGCGCGGTGAAATCAGCGGCCGCGGCCAAGGATACGGCGCTCACTAGCAGCAGCAGTCGTCCAAACATGGCAAAGACCTCTGCGAATTATACCGCCGGCGGCGCACTATCTTGACTGGATGGTTCGCGGCATGTTTCTGCTTCTTGTATACCTGATGGTGTTCGGCGCGCAGTTTGCGGTTTCCGCAGCTCCGGCCAAGAACGCGGCGCCCACCCATGTGCGCCCGCCGGTTGGAGCCTCAGCGCTCTCCGACGCCGAGCTTGAACGCGCCATCCGCCAGCGGTTTGCCCGCTCAAAGGCCGCTGCGGACAATTTCCAGGTGCGGGTCGTTGGGGGCGTGGCCACCATCGAAGGGCAGACAAGCGTAATCCAACGAAAGGGAGCCGCCACGCGTATGGCCCGCGCTGCGGGCGCGCGCCAAGTCATCAACAAGATCGTCGCCAGCCAGGCGGCCCGCGACAAGGCCAGCGCCAACCTGACGAAAGGAAGGCGGCGGGTGCAAGTCAAGCGCAGCGAAGCGTCTGAACGGCGCTAGTCAAGCCGGCGCGCCCCTAGGGCAAAGTGAAACAGGGCTACAGCCGCCAGGGCCAACGCATCTCGCGCGAGAGCAGTCTAGAGGCTTCGGGATCGCCGATGATCTCCTCCTTCACCGGGTCCCACTTGATCTTCCGCCCGGTCAGCATGGCGATCTGTCCCAGCCAGCCGGGCGTAGCGCTGCGGAGAGCCACTTCAGCCGGCGTGTGCGTGGGTTGGCGGCTCTTCACGCAATCGATGAACTCCTGGTAGTGGCCAGGCGATTTCGGAATCTGGATTTCGGTTGGCTGTATGACGCTGGTCAGAACCTTGGCCGGCTCGGCCTCCAGCCCGCCGCGATCCACCCAAATCCAACCCTCGTCGCCGATCCATTTGGTGCCGCTGCGAATGCCCGGGTAACCGCCAGCGATGATCATGGTCACACCCTCGGCGTACTTGGCCGTGATGTAGTACTTGGTGGCGGTGTTGTAAAGCGCGTCACGCGGCGGGTACACGCCGGATCCTTCCACCTCGACCGGGCCGGTGGAGTCAAACCCCAAGCCCCAATGCGCAATGTCGCCGTGGTGGCCGATCCAATCCATTAGCTGGCCGCCGCCATAGTCCAAGTTCCAGCGCCAGTTCTTGTGCACGCGCGCCGGGCAGTAGGGCGCCTCGGGCGCCGGTCCCAGCCAGCGGTCGTAGTTCAGGATGGGCGGCGGATCGGTAAACTTCATCAACTCCTTGGTTTTGGCGAAATCGGTGTGGCCCGCGGGCAAGCCGACTTCCACGCGGCGCACTTTGCCGATGCGGCCATTACGGACCAGTTCCACAGCGCGGCGGAAATTCTCCCGGGAGCGCTGCCAGCTTCCCGTCTGCCAGATACGCTGATACCGGCGCACGGCTTCGCGGATGGCTCGGCCTTCGTGGAAATTATGGGCCAGCGGTTTTTCACCGTAAATGTCCTTGCCCGCCCGGGCGGCCTGCGTGGCCGCCAGAGCGTGCCAGTGGTCGGGCAGGGCCAGCGTCACAGCGTCAATATCGCGCCGGGAAAAGACTTCTTCCAGAGCGCGGTAGGTGGCGCATCCCTGGTCGCCGTACTTGAGATCCACCTTGTACTTGCCCGTGGCGAGATGTTCTTCGTCCACATCGCAGACCGCCACGATGCGCGCCGCAGGAATCTTCAGGAATTCGGTGAGATGGTCTCCGCCCATCCATCCCACGCCCACCGTGGCCAGAGTCACGCGCTCACTGGGGGGGATGGCGCCGTTCAGACCGAGCGCGGAAGCCTTCACGATGGACGGGAAGCCCGCCGCAACCGGTAAGGCCAAGGAGCGAAGAAAATGCCGTCGAGTGTTCATGGCTTGCAGGACCGAACCAAGTATGGTAGCCCCGGCGCGGGCAGCCTGGCAAGCAGCTTCAAGCAGGTTCGCGAAGAACCAGCTCCGCGGAGGCGGAAATCATCCGGCGCCCGCGCAGCCAGTGCTCCAGGGATTTCCGGGCTAAACTGGCATCCACGTCGAAGCCGGCCTCGATCACCCCGTCGGATACCGGCAGCACATGATCAAACGCCGAATGGCCGGTGAAGCTGCGCATAAAGAACTGGTCGAGCCAGGCTTTGGAGACTGGTCTGGCCTCACCGTGGTCGAGCAACAACACGGCCACCCGGCGCGCAAACATGCTCCCCCATCAGCTCCGCTGCCCAGATGGCTCTTCCGTTGTGGGAACCTCGCCGCCCGAGTTCTCCTGGCTGGCTGGCGCAGTCTCATCCTCCCTGTGCGCCGCGGCCCCGGCCTGCGCCTCCTCTTCGGCGCGAGCCTCGTAATAGTAGCTGTGATAGTAGGTGTACTTGCTGTAAAGCTCCCTGCGCTCGGCGCCGTTGACCAGAATGCCGAGAAGGTTGTTTTCGCACAAGGACTGCACGGCGCGCGTCACCGAATCAATGGTGGTGACGCCGATGCGCACCACCAGAATGGCTCCGTTGGTCAGCGTAGACAGCAGGTTGGCATCGGCGGCAAACAGCAAGGGCGGACTATCGAGAATCACCCAGTTAAACACGCGAGGCAGCTCATCGAGCAACTGCTTGACTTCCGGCAGATTTAACAGTTCCAGGGGATTGATGACCGCTTCGCCGGCGGGCATGACGTAC
Source organism: uncultured Solibacteraceae bacterium (assembly GCA_964429095.1). GTDB lineage: Bacteria > Acidobacteriota > Terriglobia > Bryobacterales > Bryobacteraceae > JAJFUV01. Next base: position 6,099 of record CAYSBM010000057.1, read on the forward strand.
AGGTTGGACCCGGCGATTTTCTTGATCACCGAAGCAAGCGGCGCCTTGCCCTCCAGGTAATCGGTAATCCCCGGACTGCGGTCGATCTGGAACATGCGATGCACCACCGGGCGGCGGAAATCGAAGTCCGCCAGAAGCGGCGGATTCCCGGCCAAATGCGCCTCCGCCAGCGCCAGATTCACTGCCGTCAAGCTCTAGCCCTCGGCCGCCGCCGCGCTGGTTACCACTAGCGAGTGCAGCGGTTGCAGGCTTTGCAAGTGGTTGAGACGTGTGCGGAAGGCGCGGAACTCCTCGCTGGGGGCTTCGTGGGGCTTGGTGGCGTCGAGTAAGTGAGCTTCCGGCGCGGGATTGAACGGCACCTCAACAATTTGTTCCAGTAGACTACCCAGCAGCGGACTTTCGCCCGCCAGCGGCGGCGCCGCAGAAGCCATCTCGCCGCCTGACGCGCGCAGATAACCAGCCTGCTCGGCGCGCCTCAGTGCGTCATGAACCCGGCTCATCGTATCCCCCCTGTTTGCGTTCTACATCTTGTTGACGTAAGCGTAGGAGTAGAACACCGAGCCGGTCATCACCAGCCCCCCCACAAGCACCGCAGTCGCCCACGCCAGCCACGTCATCCTACGGCGGCGGCGAACCACGAAATCGTCCTCCAGCAGGGGAATGCTTCCCAGTACGGTCATCTTGGTGTAAGCGCGCACGTCCTTCAGGTTTTTCAGCGTGGTGTCCTTAACCTCGCGGACGCCTGCCAGGCAGATGCCCAGCAGAAATCCCAGCGCCACCCCCACGCCGATGATCACCAACCGTTTAGGCTCGGTTGGAGTCTGGGGCAGCGCGGGTGCATCCAGGATCTCGAGCATTTCTCCCAACTGCCGGCTCTCCTGGTCGGCGGCGAGCTGCGACATGGCCTGCTTCTGGCTCAGCTCATCGTACTTGCGCCTGGCCAGTTCGCGGTCACGCATCAGCTCGGAAAACTCTTTCTCGCCGAGCGGACTCAGATCGATGCGCTCCTGGTAGTTCTTGATCATGCCAGCGATGCGGTTTTGCTCCTTGGCGATATCGGCCATTTCCAGATCTTTGGTGGTGATCATGGCCTTGAGTTGCGCGGCCGCCGCGTCCAAATCCATCAATTCCTTAGCCGTTGCTGGAGACCTGCGGCGCGGGGGCGGCGCGGGCGCCCGGTCGCCTTCCGAGCGCAGGATGTTCTCACGCTGCTTTTTCAGAAAACCAAGATGAGTCTGAATGCGCTGGATATCCGGGTGAACATCCTTGTAATGCTCGCGCAGGGCGGCCAAGGTGGTCTCCTGAGTCTGTATTTCTCGTTCGAGCGCCACCAGGCGTTCATTACGCGCGGCCGCGGTCGCCGCCACCGGGCGAGACTTCAGTTCGATGCAATGGGCCTACACGGATATCAGACGGGCTTCCAAGCATCGCTAGTCCACCCGAGCCCGGTTCATGTTGCTGTTCAAGGTGGTCTGCTGCATGAGCAAGGCGTTCAATTGTTGCAGGTTGGTGTTCATCTGGTCCGGCAGGCGGCCGGCGTTCTTCATGCGGAAAGCCGTCAGGCGCGCATCGATGGCCTCCAGCTCCTTGCGGGCCGCATCCAATTGGGAACTGATAAAGTCAGTAGTCTGAGAAGCGCGGCTGAAGCGGTCCCGCGTGTTTTCGTCCATGAAGCGGGCCACCAGATCCTCCACCACCTTCTTGGCGATGTAGCGGTCTGAGTAGGAAAAAGAAATTTGGAAGGCCGAAGCGACGCGGCCGCTGGTCTGCTGCGCCGGCCCGACGGACTTAATCTGGATGCGCTTTTTTTGCATCTCCTCCACCAGATCTTCCATCGGAACGCTGTTGCGCCGGTTGGGAAACAGGTTGTTGTTGTTGATAATGCTCATCACCACGGTGCGGCTGAGCACCTTCTGCGACATGGCGGTGATGCGCTGGGACATCTCCATGTTCATGTTGGTCGGCACCAGCCGCTCGGGAACCAAGGGCGGCGTCACGCGCAGGATGGCGCTGGCGACATAGGTGTCAGGCCACAGCATGGCCACGACGACGGCCACCACCAGCCCGAGAAACGCCGGCCCCAGAATCCAGGCTTTGTGGCGCCGGGCCATATCGAGGTAATCCTCGAAGTCCAGCGGACGCCGCGACGCAGTCGAGAATTCCTGCGGAGTTTGCATGATGGACCTTACCCCTCAACTAACCCGGCCGGCTTATTGCACCACGATGTGGTCGCCGTTTTCAAGCTGAATGTTCTGCTCCAGCCCTTTGCCCTTGACGTAATCCTTGTAATTAAAAGTGAGGCGCTTGGCGCCACGCATGATGATGATCTTTTTCTGATTGGCGAATTCGCGGAAACCGCCGGCCTGGGTGAGCGCTTCGACGATGGTGGTCGGCACAACCAGCGGAAATGCGCCTGGCCGGTTCACTTCGCCACTGATGTAATACTTCTTGCTGTAGACTGCCTGGACAACCACTGTCACCTGCGGACGATTAATATAGTTGGACAAGACCTCGGCAACCTTCTTGCTGAGTTGCTCCGGCGTCAGCCCGCTTGCCTGGATGTCACCACCCAGCGACAAAGTGATCTTGCCATCCGGGCGGACCGTAACCAGGCCGGACGCATCGGGTTCTGTCCACACCCGCACGGCCAGGACATCCTCGGGACCGAGAATGTATGTGTTCGGGTGCACAGGCGCTCACGCGTTATTCCAGACTTCCGGGTCCGTCAACGCCGAAGGCGGGGGCGCCGTCTCGCTTCGCTTCTGTTCCTGCGCCCATCCCGTGAGCATACCCGCCCAAATTGCAAACAATACTGCTGTGATCCTCATCGTCATAGTGGGTGGTTTCCTTATACCGGCGTGACCTCGCGCCGCCTCAGTGGCAGTAACACGCATGGTAAGTTCGAACGAGCCGCCCTCCGGCCCGACCGCAAACGCACTTCATATTGTAGCGCAGCCTCAAGCATGGTCGCCTTTTGGCCAGCAAGCCCTATCAGAAGCAAAGCCGTTCATGAGCAAGGACTAACCGGATTGTGCGGCGCCCCTCAACGGATCTGCCCCTCGATGAGGGTTTCCAGCAGCACCGCAACCCTGGCCACCGGCAGCCCTACAACGTTAAAGTAGCAGCCTTCGATCCGCGGAATAAACTTGGACGCCAGGCCCTGTATGCCGTAAGCGCCGGCTTTGTCCAAGGGCTCGCCACTCAAAATGTAAGCCTGGATGTCAGCTTCACGGAGCGGGCGGAACCAGACACGAGTGGTTTCAACGGCTTCCGCATGGCGGGAACTGCTGCGCAGGAAAATGCCGGTGTGCACCTGGTGGGCTTGGCCGGAAAGAATGCGCAACATGCGCGCCGCATCATGAGCGTCGCGCGGTTTGCCAAGGATTTCACCCCCCGCAGTGACCACCGTGTCGGCTCCCAACACGATTTCGCCGTCAGAGCAAGCCACAGCCATGGCCTTGGCGCGCGCCAGGCGGCGGACGTGCACAATGGGATCCTCCCCCTCCAAAGGGGTCTCAACCACGTCGGCGGGGCGCACCAAGCAGGGGAACCCGGCGCGTTCCAAAATTTCACGCCTGCGTGGCGACCGCGACGCCAGCACCAGAACCATAGCTGCATTCCCAAGATTGCCCAGGCGCCCTGCCCCTGGCTACATATACATGCCGCCGTTCACCTGCAAGACAGCGCCGGTGATGTAAGCCGCGTCGTCGCTGGCCAAAAAACGGACCGCTTAGGCCACGTCCTCTGGAGTGCCGGGCCGTTTCAGCGGCACGCTGCCGAGCATTTTCTCGCGGACCTCGGCCGGCAGGTTCCGCGTCATATCGGTTTCGATGAAGCCTGGCGCCACCGCGTTCACCGTGATATTACGCCCGCCAAGTTCCTGAGCCAGACACTTGGTGAGGCCGATGATTCCAGCTTTTGACGCTACATAGTTCGCCTGGCCAGGATTGCCGGACTGGCCGACCACGGAAGCGATGTTGATGATACGGCCCCAGCGCTGCTTCATCATCGCCGGAATGGCTTGCTGTGAGGCCAGAAACGCGCCCGTAAGATTGACTTGAATCACTAGGTCCCAGGCGTCCTTCTTCATGCGCAGCGCCAGCGCATCCTTGGTGATGCCCGCGTTGTTTACAAGCACGTCGAGGCGCCCGAACTCCGCCATTGCGGCCTCGAAACCGGCCACGATGGATTCCTGGCGGGTCAGATCCAGGTCCACTACCAGAGCCGGTTGCATCTTGCGCACCTCGGCGGCCACTTGTTCGTTCAATTCCATCTCGGGCGATGCCACCACAATCGAATGGCCGGCTTCGGCCAGCGAGAGCGCAATGGCGCGGCCGATCCCGCGGCTGGCGCCCGTCACAAATGCGACACGATTAGCCATACTTGTCTTCCGGTAAAGATTGAATTTCCATCATAGTAGATAGAGAGGCGTCACGACATATGGCCTATAACGATCTGGGGGAGTTCCTAAGCAAGCTGGAAGCCGCCGGCGAGCTCAAGCGCATTGATTTTGAAGTGGATCAAGTGATGGAGATGCGCGAGATCG
>CAYSBM010000057.1:10654-11716 GCA_964429095.1 uncultured Solibacteraceae bacterium
TGACCGAGTGCGCTGACCGCGCGGTGAAGACCGGCGGACCCGCGCTGCTGTTTGAAAAACCTAAGGGAAGCAGCATGCCGGTGGCTCTGAACCTGTTTGCCAGCCGGCGGCGTATGGAACTGGCTTTGGAGGTCGGCTCGGTGGATGAAATTGCGCGGCGCATCTCCGATTACCTGGAGATGCGCATGCCGGAAGGCCTCATTGGTAAGTTGAAGATGTTGCCCAAGCTGGCTGAGATGGGATCCTTCTTCCCCAAGATGGTTTCCAGCGGTCCAGTCAAGCAAGTCATTCAGCGGGAAGGCTTCTCGCTTCTTGACCTCCCGGCGCTGCATTGCTGGCCTCAGGACGCCGGACGCTTTATCACCCTGCCGCTGGTCTTCACCAAGAATCCCGAAACCGGCAAGCGGAACTGCGGGATATACCGCATGCAGGTGTTCGACCACTGCACCACGGGCATGCACTGGCAAACCCACAAACAAGGCGCCGAACACTACCGGAGCATACCCGTCCAGAAAGGCACGCGGCGCATGGAGGTGGCCGTGGCCCTGGGCGGCGACCCGGCAGTAATCTTTTCCGCCGTCCTGCCCCTTCCGCCGGATCTGGACGAGATGATGATCGCTGGCTTTTTGCGCAACCGGCCTGTCGAGATGGTGAAGTGCGAAACCTGCGATCTGGAAGTGCCCGCACATGCGGAAATCGTGCTGGAAGGCTACGTGGAGGTGGGAGAAGTTCGAACCGAAGGGCCCTTCGGCGACCATACCGGCTTCTATTCGCTGGCCGGCGAGTATCCCGTCGTCCATGTGACCTGCGTTACGCGCCGCGCCCGGCCGGAGTATCCGGCAACCAATGTCGGGCCTCCCCCGATGGAGGATTTCTACATGGGCCAGGCCATTGAGCGCATCTTCCTGCCGCTGATGCGTTTGCAGTTGCCGGAAATCCGCGACATCTCGATGCCGGCAGAAGGCGTTTTCCACAACTTGATGCTGGTCTCCATGCGCAAGTCATATCCGGGTCATGCCAGGAAGCTGATGCACGCCATTAGGGGCATGGGCCAAGCCATGT
>CAYSBM010000058.1:0-8785 GCA_964429095.1 uncultured Solibacteraceae bacterium
CAGACTCAATCCCTCGCGAACCGTCTTGAGCAAGTAGTAGGCCGCCAGCAGTAGGAACCCGTTCAGCGCCATCAGCAGCGCACCAACGCCTTCCCCCGCTCGCACGTCGGCAAAGACGCTGAGCAACCGGTCCAGCCGGCCTCTGACCGGCGCACCCACGGCACGGAAAACCGGGAACGATTGTGTTGACTTCCACTCGGCATCAGCCATATCGCCTCACCAAGTGTGGTTGACCCCCACAACCAGCAGGCTTGCGCCTTGCCGCCGCACGTATACCCTCACAGTGCGCCGCTCATCGCCCGCCTGTTTCACTTCGGCTACATAGTAGCCGTCGGCGCCGGCCTCTGAGGGCACCTCAAATCCCTTCGCGCCTTCGATCGGGGTGCTTTGCGCCACGTCGTTGTCAAAACGCGACCACGCCACATGGAGGCGCCGCGTGTGAGCCGTGCCGTGCCTCAGACCCAGGTCTTCAAACACCAGGCGGTTTCCGCGCACAGCGAAGTGATCAAGTGGCAACACTTTTTCCAGGTAGGTCCGCCCCACGCGGTCACGGCGTTCGGCGAGCACTTGCACCACATACGCCTCCGCGGCAGGGTCGGTATATTGCCCGGCCGAGACCAGAGCCCGCAACTGCTCGTTGGTGAAACTCATGACTTGCTTGGCGGCCCAGAAGGCGTCGGCGGCGTCGCACTGCTCGAACGCCGGATTGGGATATTCAGGCACCCATTTGTCCGGCTGGAAGGTGGCGGCTTCAAAGCGTCCCACCGAAGGGTAGTCCGGATACCGGGCTCTCGCCCAAGCGGGCACCGCCAGCCCCAGGGTAAACAAATGGTGGGCCGAGGTTTTCCAACTGAACAGATACTCGTGGCCGGAGCGAGGAGGATTGGCCTTGGTGCTGGCGCTGCCCAAAGTGGAGCCGAAATCGATGAGATAGTGACGGATGTAGCGCGTGCCGTTGCGTTCGACGAGTGTGTCGAGCGTATTGACCGCCCGCGAATCCTCGTGATTGAGCCAAGCGCAAAAAACGCGCAAGGCGCGCAGGTCGCGCCGTCGCTCGTGCGGCACGGTGTCATTGGGATCGTCCTTGCGCACACCGTGATAGCGGAACGGGCCGATGGGCTTACCCTCGACGGCGAGGCTGGCGACCGCGCGATAGCGCCCACGGACGTCCTTGGGCGCCAGCAAGAGGATTTCGCGCAACTCGCGGCGGGTCATCTTGTGTTTGCGCCCCAGCTTGTCGGCCAGCATCACGTCTTTGCCCAGCACCAACCGGCTTTCCTCGAAGTACACGATGTAATTATCTGGAACGTGGTAGCCGAGAGCATGGTAGATACGTGCTGAAATGGCATCAGCGGCGGTGGCCATTTCCGGGTTGGCGGGCGGGTCAAATTTGAGAAAGTACACGCGTTGCTCGGCGTCGACGATGGTAAATCCGGGTGTGATGCCTTCGCTCTTGGCCTTGATCACCGTCCAGGCGCCCTTGGCCGAAGGCGGCGTGCGCCCTCCGGGGCCGAGCCGCAATTGCTCGATGCTCATGGGGTGGAAGGGACAGTGCTTTTTCAACATGCAAAGGGTCCGGCTCATGCAGTAAAGGTTCGTCCGGATATAACGTTGGTCCGGCGCCGCAGGCCGCCGCGGCGGCCATTAGGAAAGCCAGAAAAAAGTTTGCGGTTCGCATCACAACACCGGATGGGTAGCGGCCACGCCCAGCGGGCGCGGCGCGAACAGATCGTTGAACTTGAACCAGATCTGGAAACCTTCGTGACTGAAGCCGACGTCCAGGCGCAGGAAAGTACGGTTGCGGGCGTTAAAGCGGAAACCGAAGCCTGTCGAACTTTCCAGACCGTGAAGATTGAGTTGCGAGCGCCGGGCGAAGACTTTGCCGGCGTCGGCAAACAGCGCCATGTCCAATCCGGAGAAGACCTCCCAACGATACTCTGCGTTCATCACCAGGAGGTTATTGTCGCGGAAGCGGAAGGGGCGGAAGCCCCGCAGGTTCTCAGACCCACCCAAATCGGGCTGCAAGTAGAAAGGTGCGGCGCGGCCGGCTTGGCCGCCGCTGAGCACGGTGCGCGCGCGCAGGGCGAACACGCGCCGGTTATTGAAAAAACCGATGTAGTGCTGGAGGTCGGCGTCCGTGCGCGTGAAGCCGTACCGGCCCAGGCCGCGGTCAGTGTACCAGGTGTGCTGGAACAGGTAGCGGCCGCCGTTGCGCGGGCCGTGCTGGTCGTCGCGGAAGTCCAGTTCGAAAAACGGGCCATATCTCAGGAAATCAGTCTGCTGCTGGAGCCCGGCCACGCCCGCCCCGGCGTAGGTTAGGTCGGTTGAAGCGTAGCGGTGATCTCCTCCCGGACCAACGTTAATGGCCGTATATCCTGCCGAGGCGCCTAACCGCAAAACGCTCGCGGGACGGACTCCTACCAGACCATCTATGGCGGCATCTTCCAGCCGGTAGTTTGTGCGGCCGGACTTGGCAGAATCGGGCCCTGGCCCGTAATAGGGCATGCCGGGGTAGTTGTGGTGCACCGCACGGACAGTGGCGAATACTCCACCGGCAGCCAGACGCGGCGCCTGCGTCTCCATCTCAAAACGCCGGTAGCCCCGCACGGAAGTCTGGGCAGCGGCCCGAAACGTCAATCTGCCGGAAGCCAGGTCCTCCCGGAAATATTCGGGCCCGAAGCCGAAGCCCCCGCCCGTCACCATGCCACCCAATTTGGCGCGCAACCCGTTGAAACCGGCGCCAATGCGAGCAATGACTTTTTCGTCGTTGAGCCAGCGCAGAAACGCCTCGGGCTTGCTTACCTGATCCGGTTCCAATTGGCCCAGCCGCTGCCGGCGGGCTTGCTGGATCTGGCCGGTGCGCGTTTCCAGTTGCGCATGCACGGCCGGGCTCAACAGGCTGCTAGCGAGAACAAAATAGAAGGGCAGCCCTCTAGGTGACACCCCGCCAATTCTAGCAAACTAAGCCAGCATGCGCCTCAGTTGGCCGCAGGCAGCATATACGTCCCGGCCGCGCGGCTTGCGGATGAAACAAGGTACAGCGCGGCGCACAATTTGCTGAAAACAGAGCACCCGTTCCACCGGCGGCGCTGCAAAGTTGATCTCCGGCCCCGGATTCAGCGGGATCAGATTCACTTTGCACTTGAGCTGGCCGATGAGCTTCACCAAGCGCCGCGCGTCTGCGTCCGTGTCATTCACTCCAGCCAGCAGCACGTACTCAAAGGTCAACCGCTCCCACGGGCGTAGCGGATAGGCGCTGCAAGCCTCCATCAACTCTGCCAACGGATACTTGCGGGCGATGGGCATCAAAGCCAGGCGTTGTTGCTGGGAGGATGCGTTCAAGGAAATTGCCAGCTTCGGCCGCACCGCTTGCCGGCCGAGTTCCGCTATCGCCGGGACGATGCCCGAAGTTGAAACCGTGACGCGGCGCGGCGAAATTCCCATTCCCTCGGGGCTCAGCAGAATGCGCGTAGCCTGGAGGACGCTCTCGAGGTTGAGCAGCGGCTCGCCCATCCCCATCATGACGACGTTAAGGCGCCGGCTGGTTCCGTCGCCAAAAGCCCGGCAGAGCGCCGCCACCTGGCCCACAATTTCACCCGCCGTCAGGTTGCGCTCCAAGCCCATGCGGGCCGTCAAGCAGAATGCGCAATTCACCGGGCAACCCACTTGAGTGGAAATGCAAATGGTATCCCGGGAATCTTCCGGCATCCACACCGCTTCCACCGTGCGGCCGTCGTCCAGCCGCAACAGCGCGCGGCGCGTTCGGTCGGTGGAAGTGAAGGTAGCCGTCATCTCCGGCCAGCCGACGCGCCACTCCGCCTCCAGACGCCGCCGCAAGGTTTCGGGAAGAGCCGTCGCCTCCTCAAGACGGCAAATGCGCTGTGCGTAAAGAGCCCGGTAGAGTTGCCGCGCGCGGAAGGCGGGTGCGTCCATTCCCAGGGCTTCGCGGAGTTGTTCAACCTCCAGTCCGGCCAGCACGCGCTTCACAACTTCAGTCTAGCGCGGGGGATCTATTTCTTCGCCGTCACCGTGATCTCGATGTGCGCTCCACCGGCCAACCTGGCGACCCCCACCGTGGTGCGCGTAGGGCGGGGTTCGGCAAAAAAGGCCGTGTAAATTGCGTTCATCCTTTGAAATTGGTCCATATCGGTCAAGTAGACCTGAACCGACACGACATCGGCGTAGCTCATACCCGCCGCCTTCAGCAGAATGCCGATGTTTTGAAGGCACAATTTGACTTCATCCTCAAATAACTCGGGAATCCTGCCGGATTTCAAATCCGCCCCGATTTGGCCGGAGACATAGAGCGTATCGTCGGCCAAAATCGCCGGGCTAACCGGCTTGCCGGCGGGAAATTCCTTTGGCTGCAATACTTTCCTGAAAGCCGCCCAAAGCGCCGCACAAAAAAGCGGCAAAATCGCCGTCAGCAGATGCGTTTTCCTCGTCATAGTGGCATGATACTTTAGAGGGGTACCATACGGTACCCCGGTACTATCGAAAAATGAGACGGCCCTTCTATTGCCCGCAACAGGGTGGTGGCCAATTATAGGTGAGGACCAGAAGATTGGGAAAGGCGAAGAGAGTGGTAAAGAGTATGAAGACCGCTGAAGTGAGGGGTGGATTTACCTCGGAACGACGCGCCGCCGACCGCTTCCCTATCTCACGAGAAGTCCGCTATAAGGTTCTCAATAAACGAAGCGGCAGCGAAACCGGCGACGGTCAGACCATCAACATATCCAGCAACGGAGTGCTGTTCACCACCAGCCATTACCTGCTTCCAGGACGCCGGTTGGAGCTTTCCATTAGTTGGCCGGCTCAACTGAACGAGAAGTGCCAGCTTAAGCTGGTCGCCCGTGGACGCATAGTTCGTTCCGAAGAGGGTTTGGCGGCCATGGAGATCCAGCAGTATGAGTTTCGCACCCGCGCGGCGGGCGGCGCCGCATTATCGTCGCCGAGGCAGGCTGGGCGCAGTGCTCATTGAGAGCGCTGCTTGCCGTTAGCGGTGCGCTCGCGCACCAGCTTGAGAACATAATCTTCCACCTCATCGAGTGACAAGGAGGTGGAATCCAGATAGATGGCGTCGGGCGCCTGCATGAGAGGCGCTTGCTTGCGCGTGCGGTCGCGCGCATCCCGTTCGGCGATCTGGCGGGCAATTTCCTCCTGGCTGACTGCCAAGCCTTTTTCTTTGAATTCCCGCGCTCGGCGGGCGGCGCGCTCCTCCGGGCGCGCGTCCAAGAAGATCTTGACTTCCGCGTCCGGGAAGACGACCGTGCCGATGTCGCGTCCTTCCATGACCACGCTGGCCGTGGCGGCCAGAGCGCGCTGCTTTTCCACCAATGCCCGGCGCACTCCGGCGAAAGTCGACACCCGTGAAGCCGCATCGCTCAATTCAGGAGCGCGAATCGCCTCGGTCACATCCTCGCCGTTGAGTAGGACTTGTGTTGACCCGGCCTGAAATTCGATACTTGCGGCCCGCGCTAGTTGTTCCAGTTTATGAGCGTCGTTGAGGTCCACGCCCGCCCGCACGGCCCACAGCGCCACAGCGCGGTACATAGCGCCGGTATCAATGTAGACGAACCCAAGTTTGCTGGCCAAACGGCGCGCAAGAGTGCTCTTGCCGGCGCCGGCCGGGCCGTCAATGGCGACTATAAGCGGTTTTGACATGGGTAAGCTACCAGAATAACCGTAATATTATGAGGGGGGCGGATGGATCCTCGCGATTTCGAACGTTTGGTGGAGAAGGGCTTGCGTGCCATCCCGGCGCGCTTCCGCCGCCGCTTGCAGAACGTGGCCGTGGTGGTTGAGCAGGAAGGTCCAGCCGGGCTGCTAGGCTCGTATCACGGCCGCCCGCTGACCCGCCGCAGCGTCAGCGACGGCTTTGTCATGCCGGACCGGATCGCCATCTACCAAGGGCCCCCCGAACGCGCAGCTCGCAACCTCGAGCATCTGGAACGCCTGGTGGCCGAAACCGTCTGGCACGAGGTGGCGCATTATTTCGGCATGGATGAGGCGCGCGTGCGCAGGGCCGAACGGCGCCGCCGTATTCAGCGGCCCTGACCGGGCACGTTGCGGGGCGGCATACCGATGCCGGGAATGGCGCCTGTCCCGCCTCCAGTGCCTGTCCCGGGGCCCGAGCTGGGACCGGCTCCGCTTCCGGCTCCAGCAGCGCCCTGGCCGCCTATCATGGCAGCAGTAGCTTTGGCGGCGTCTTTGCGAACGTCGTAGACAAACTCCCATTCGTGATAAGCGCTGCGGTCGTTGTATACCTTGATGCCTTCTTCTTCCACCTTGCTGGCCACACCCGCCAAGCCGCCCGTAATCTGCACGCCCCCCGATTGCACACCCGCCAATCCTCCGGCGCGCGGAGTAGTGAGCAGTCTCCGGATCAGGTCCAGTGGCTGGTGGGCTGCCGCCGGCGTCATGCCAGCGCCGGCAGGCGGCCCCGGGGCCGTCGGCGGCACGGCTGGCGGCATGACGCCCAAGACCTGCGAACCGGAGCCCACCTGCGGATCGGCAGCCCCTCCGGAGGGCGCGGCGGTAGTGCTTGCATCGGGGGCACGCGCAACCGTGGGCGTGGCACGCGCTGGTTCGTCCTCGTTTGCGGACGCTTTCTCGTTCTGCCGGATCCCCCTCTTGTGGAAGCGCGAGGCCGGACTGTCTTGCGAGCCCGGTAACGGCTCGGTGCTGCCAAAGGCAGGGCCGCTGGTGATGAAAGCGCTGGCCGGTTCAGCCTTACTCTTTGACTTCTCAGAATCGGAATCCTGAACCTGCTTTGCGCGGTCGTAAACCAGCGAATCCGTGAAAACGCCCCCCGGGCCGACATGAATCAGCCGCCAATCGTCCTTACCGCTGATCGGATCACGGTAGCGGCGGCGCAGATAGCGAACGTTGTTGGTGTTCTCAAGTTCTTCGAGATTGGCCGGGTACTTATTCCACTTGCGGACGTAGAGTTTGATGGCGCGGGCATACTGCTCGCCGCGCTCGATAAGCATGTCCTCTTTGACCCGCTGGCTCTCAAAAGCCGCGCGTGGCAACTCCATGTAGAACAAGATAGCGGCGCAGGCGGCCATCAGAAAAACGAACAAGAGCGCGAACCCGCGTTGGCCGGCGCTCCGGCCACCCGCCACGCTGCGCGCGTATTTCATCCGCCCATCTCCTGGACCAGCGGCAGCGTTTGCTGCGCCTGAAATTGCGTGTCTTCCATGACTACGCTGTTGACGCCGATGCGAATCACCTTATAACGCTTCTTGACCAGTTCACCTTCACTGGCCACGTGTATGTCTTCGCCCTCCAGGAAGAACGCCCGCCGCGAACCTCCTCGGGCAGCCGTGGCATAGCCAAAAAACCGCAAGGGGATGGGGGGAGCCTGGGGTTTCACAGCCAGCGTTGAGGGTGCGGGCGGCGGCGGCATGGGACCTACAAATTTGTGCGCTTCTTTCTTGGGCAGGATCTTCTCAACCGGGGTTGAAGAAGGGGCCGGCGGCGGGGCCTGGCTGAACTCAAACAAGCTGCGCATGCCGCCAGTAAACTTCACCTGCTGAAGGCGCGCAAGCAGGTCCAGCCGCAGCGACGGGTCCGCTGTGGCAGGATCCAGCCGGTCCTCGGGCCTGCGTGGTTTAAGCGAAGGGCGAAACTCCTGGCGCCCCTGACGGGGCGTCTCTCGGGATATCCGGGCGTCGCCGGCAACTTCCGGCGTGAGCGGAGCCGGGGCAGATGTTGTAGGCGCAGCGGTGCTGGGCGGCGCCTCCGCAGTGGAGTAGTTGGAATAAAACAGCTAGGCGGGCACGGCGAGTAGCCCCGGATGGATGGCAACTTTCTTAGGTTCGGCGCCCAGTTTCAATTCCCCATCCCGTCCTCGCGCACGAAAGTGTTCAATTTCATACTGACATTCAGCATGCCTCCGCTGGACTGCGGCGAAGCTTGCAGGAACTCGATGATGAGAAATCGCGGCGAGCGGTCCAGCAGATTCACGAATTGCACCAGGTCGGCGTAGCTGCCCTCGTAGTTGCCGGTGATGGTCATCATGCTGAGAGTGTTGCTGCCCTCGACTGGTTCGAAGACAAAGCTATGCTCGCGCGGCCGCATGCCGACCTGCTTGGCGGCGTTCACCAGTTCGCTGACGATGGTGGAACTGGCGGCGCGTCGGCTTACGAAAGCGCTGGCCATGAACCGGTCGCCCTCCAGGCGCGCGTTCTCAATTTTCGCGGCGATACCCCGCTTCTGGTTGAGCAGGAGCTGTTTCTGCTGCACGTCGCGCTGGAGCAAAGCCACCTTACGCTCCAGATCTGCGGCCGAACCGCCAAAGGGATGAAAAGCCAGCACGGCAGCAGCCAGGTTAGCAAACAGCAGAACGCCCGTGGCCGCCCCCAGCAAAGTTCGCGGTTGCCGCGCAGCACCAGGCCAGCGTCTGGCTTCCAACCACGGTCTATAACTTCTGAACATAATTCACGCTCACGCGGTAGCGGTACAAAGGCTCGTTTTGCGAAGGGGGCAACCAGCTTTGCACGCTGGTGGCGCCAAACAGGGGCGAAGACTCCAACCGCTTCAGCAATTCAATCACCGGCTCATTGGAGGCGGCGCCGACAACCATGTCCAGAATCAAATCATTGTTCGCCGTCACCTGCGGCCGCACACTCACCAGCCTTACATTGTGCGGCAGCGCGCCTTCCAGGTCCTCGAAAATGCGGGTCCAGCTTATCCCCTTGCGGTACAAGAGCACATTCAGGAATGCGTTCCGCTCAATCACCTCGGCGTAATCCCGCTGCCGCAGCCGCGCTTCAACGGC
>CAYSBM010000058.1:8795-11666 GCA_964429095.1 uncultured Solibacteraceae bacterium
GCTCCCGCGCTCCGGCCGCAAGGTTCCGGTCTGTGTATGCCCAGTAACACAAGACCGCCAGCGAACAAGAAAGCAGGGTGACGGCGGCTACCGCAGCCGCCATCACTGGACGGTGGGGTTGAAACGGCTCACTCGAAAAATTGAAGGGGATGCGCACGCTCATTTCAGAACGCCTCCTGAGCGCGGAGATAGCCGTACAGGCCGGCGCGGAACTCCCCGGGTGGGCCCCATGGCGAATCAATCACCGCCGTGCTGAGGCCCAAATCCGGCCCCCAAATGGATTCCAGTTGCGGCTGAACGGCCTCGAACCCGCAAACATGGATCGTGGAAGGACGCGCGCCCAGTTCGTCCTCGATGTAGGCCAGGGTGGGATAGACAATGGCGTTGATCTCCTCGATTGCGACCGAGTCCATCTCCACCGTGCGCATCAGGCGCAACGCCGGCCCTCGCAGCGCGCATACGGTCAGCGTATTCGCGGTAAGCTTAGCCATCAGGGTGACGGCGTTAGCCTCCGTAGCCGCGCCATTCAACAAACCCAGCGCGGCCAGCGCCGAGGTGGTCACCAGCCCCGGCTGCAATCCCGCGGCGCGAAACGGCGCCTCATAACGCGCCACAATGTCCAGGGGGATCATTCCCACCACCACATCCAGTTTTTTCGACGGCCCAGGCCGCGGTTGTACATAGTACTGCACGGCGGCGGTTTCCACATCGTAGGGAACCGTCTTTTTCAGGCGGAAACGCACCAGAGAGATCTGTTCGGCCGGCTCGCTGGGAAACGAATCGAAATCAATCACACTCAGCCGCGCACAATAGTCCGGCAGGATGACAGCCGCGCGGCGCCGCCTCCGGTGAGACGCCGGGGGAGCGATCCTGGCGATTTCCGCCGCCAAGACTTCCGGCTGAAGCACATTCTGCTCCACAGGGGAGGCCTTGAGGACGCCCGGCGCAAGCGGCGCAAACCCCAACTGCTGGTCCGCGCCCAGATTCGCGTAAGCGATGCCGGCGCTGGAGAGTTCGCAGACCAAGTCCGGCGGCGGATCCTGAAACAGGCGAATGAAGCGGCGCCGGAGGTTCATCGCATGATTCCTCTCATCCTTCATTGAAGGTCTCTTTGTTGATTTGCCGGAGCGTCGTGGTGGCCTGCGCCACTTTGGCCAGCGCCGATTCCCGCAGGAAGGTCATGCCCTCTTCGCGGGCAGCGCGTTTAATTTCGATGCTGGGGCGCTTGTCGAGAATCATCTGGCGGATGCGCTCGCTCAAATCCAGTAGTTCGTGGATGGCCGTCCGCCCACGGAACCCCGTGCCTCCGCATTCAAAGCAGCCCGCACCTTCGTAAAAGGGCCGGTTGCGCCACACCTCCGGGTCCAGGCCGCTCTCCACCAGATATGAATCCGGATACTGCACCTGATGTTTGCAGTGCGGGCAGATCACCCGCACCAGACGCTGCGCCAGGATGCAGTTGAGCGAGCTGACGAAATTGTAAGCCTCCACGCCCATGTTCAAGAAGCGTCCGATCACGTCCAGCACGTTATTGGCGTGGACGGTGGTGAACACCAGGTGGCCGGTGAGCGCGGCGTTGATGGCAATCTGGGCGGTCTCCTGGTCGCGGATCTCGCCCACCATGATCTTATCCGGATCGTGCCGCAGGATCGAGCGCAAACCGCGGGCGAAGGTGAGGCCTTTCTTTTCGTTCACCGGGATTTGCGTGATGCCCTTGATCTGGTACTCGACCGGATCCTCAATGGTGACGATCTTGTCCTCGTCGTTCTTGATTTCACTCAGGGCGGCGTACAGCGTTGTGGTCTTGCCCGAACCGGTCGGTCCGGTCACCAGCACCATGCCGTAAGGTTCTTTGATGTAACGGCGGAACTTGGTGAGGTCCTCTTCGGAAAAGCCCACCACGTCGAGCGAGAGCTGGGCGAACTTCTCGCTCATGGACTCCTTATCGAGCACACGCAGCACCGCATCTTCGCCGTGGATGGTGGGCATGATGGAGACGCGGAAGTCGATCAACCGGTTCTTGTAGCGTACGCGGAAACGGCCGTCCTGAGGGATACGGCGCTCGGCGATATCCAGCTCGCTCATCACCTTGATGCGCGAAATAATGGTCGAGTGCCATTCCTTGGCGATCGGCGGCATGGCGTATTGCCGCACGCCGTCGATGCGATACTTGATGCCCACTTCGGCGGCGCGAGTCTCGATATGACTGTCTGAGGCGCGGCGTTCCAGCGCGTTGAAAATTGTGGTGGCCACCAGCTTAATGACCGGCGCGATGTCGCTGTCGGAAGCCGTCAACCTGTCGATCGATAGCGTTTCATCCTGAGCATCCTCATCCGCCACCACGTCCAGGGTAAATCCTTCGGTCACCTCCTCCAGCACGCGCTGGGACTGTTCGGTCTTCTTGAGCAGATCCGAGATCTGCGACAAGGTGGCAACTTTCACCCGCAGCTTCTTTTTCAGCAGCAGGGATATCTCGTCGATCAGGTTCAGATTGCGCGGATCGGCCAGCGCGATGTCGAGGGTTCCGTTTTCGGCTTTCAAAGGCACGAAATTGTATCGGAACATCAAATCCACCGGAATGGAACGGAATAACTCGTGGTCAATATGGCATTGCTTCAAATCGACGAATTCCCAGCGGTAACGCGCCGCCAGCGCCCGCGCTTCTGCCGCTTCCCGCTCCAGATCCACCGTCTTGACTCGTTCCGAACCCATAACCGCGCCTCCTCGCCTGCTACCTCAACGTATCCGCCAGCGAGAAGATGGGCAGATACAGCGCCACCAGTACAAACGCCACAAACGTTCCCATAAAAATCATGATTGCCGGCTCGATCAGCGAGAGGGCGGCGGTCATCTGCGTGTTCACGTCGTCTT
>CAYSBM010000059.1:0-598 GCA_964429095.1 uncultured Solibacteraceae bacterium
GTCGCGGTCCATCGACCCCGTGCCGCGCGCCATGCCGCGGATGCCGCGGGCAATATAGAGCGCCGCGCCAAGCGCGCCCGCCGGATATTGCAACTGAGGAACGTGGGGGATGAACTTCATGGCGTCCAGGTGGCAGGCCAACCCGCCGGGAGGCGTAACCACCGGAGCATTCTTCTGGATCAAACGTCCGGCGAAATAGCGGATCATGTCGGCGGAACTGCCGGCCACCTCGTGATCTGTCATTTCGCGCACGCCCACGGCCATAGCTTCGATTTCCTTGCTGGACATGCCGCCGTAGGTAAAAAAGCCCTCGTAAACCGGCAGCCAGGGACGGATAGCTTCAAAGTGGCTCCTGTTGTTGGTGGCGATGAAGCCCCCGCGCACACTACAGCTCTTACGGCCCGACAAATAGCAGATATCCGCCTCGGCCATCATTTCGCGGATAATGTCGCGAATGGATTGGTTCTGATAGCCTGGCTCCCGCTCGCGAATGAAGTAAGCGTTTTCACTGATGAGGCTGGCGTCGACAACCAGCGGAATGCCAAGCGGCTGAACTAGTTTCTTCACTTCCCGCAGGTATGCGACCGAGAACGGCTGG
>CAYSBM010000059.1:643-11660 GCA_964429095.1 uncultured Solibacteraceae bacterium
AATGGCGTCTGATAGACGGTCCAGGTCCATGTTGCCCTTGAATGGGAACGTGCTCGTGGTCTTCAGAGCTTCATCGGTGTAGAGTTCCAGCACCGTTCCACCGGCCAACTCAAAGTGAGCCTTCGTGGTGGTGAAGTGGTAGTTCATGGGCACTACCATGCCGGGCTTCACGAAGACTTTGGCGAGCAGGTGCTCGGCAGCGCGCCCCTGGTGCACCGGGAGCAGATATTGCAATCCGAAGATGTCCTTGACGGCGTCTTCAAGTTTGTAAAAGCTTTCCGAGCCGGCGTAGGCGTCGTCGGAAACCATCATGGCCGCCAGTTGGTTGTCCGACATGGCATTGGTTCCGCTATCGGTAAGCATGTCCATGAAGATGTCGCGGGTGCGTAGCAGAAATGTGTTGTAGCCGGCCTCCTCGATAGCCCGCAAACGCTCCCGCGCGGGGGCCAGCCGCACCTTCTGAACGATGCGGATCTTATGCATTTCAATGGGAATCTCTCGTCCGTCGGAAAGCCTGACGCTCATGCAAATCTCCAATACAGTAGGACTGTCTGTGTCCGCCAACAACCTTTGAAGGCCGGCCCTGGGTTTTCGGCCGGTTTCAGCGCTCGGACTTACGCGCTTTGCCGGTGGGCAAACTAAGCATGATACCACCTCATATGGCCTCCCATGGCGGCTTTCCAGGCGCAAGCCAGGCGTTTAGGGAATTTTCGGCCGGCAATTAAGGCGCCGCCGGTCTTGGGTTGCCCAGCCGCCGCCGTTAGCATGAAAGCAGAGGCTCATGGCATGAACCGCGCGTTCTGTGCAGTTGTTCTCGTGGGGGTGGTTACAGAGGCGGCGGCCCAAAACATGGCTGAGACCGCGCTGGCTGCCGCCACCGGATCGGTAGCTGGCGTAGCCGGCAAACCCATCAGCGACGCCGTGGACAAGATTTTTGGTAAGGGCAACGCGCAGGCCAAGTCCCCGGTGGAAGAGGAGGAGATAAGAGAAAGCCCTGCCGGCCAACGTCAGCCGGCGGCGAAAACCGTAGCGCGGGCACGCCGGCCGGCACAAGGTCCGGCTCAGGGGGCGTCGAGTTCGCGCCCCTACCGGGGAAGGCTGCGCGGGCGCATGCATTGCGTCGCGCAGCCGCCATTCGCCCCGCGGCCGGCGGCGCCGGCGGCGCCAGCGCCGCAAGCTCCCAGGCCCAGCCGGGAAGACATCTCCTCGGTCTTCGCCGGCGCCGGGCGCGCAGAAGTGGTGGCGCGGCTGGGAGCGCCAGTGGCGCAACTGTCGATGCCCGCGAGCGGTGAGCTGATCGAGATTTACCAATATATAGACCGCCAAGGAAACCTGGGCAGCGTGCGGTTTCGAGATGGCCGCGTCACCGAAGTGCGTCTAAGCGGCCCGGTCAACTAAATCCTGTTGCTTTCGGGCCCTGCTAGACTGCTAGGCATGGTGAAGCAGGTCCATTCAGCAGGCTGGCTCGCACTTTGCCTGTGCGGCATCTTGTACGGTGCGCCGGCCGAGTTTCACGTCTCCCCCCACGGCAGAGATTCATGGAAAGGAACCGCACGCCGTCCCTTCCGGACTCTTGAACGCGCCCAGCAGGCTGCTCGGGCTGCCGGAGCCGCGGGCGCAACAATTTACCTGCATGGAGGCGACTACTATCTTGCCCGCGCCTTTCAACTGAGCGCCGCCGACAGTGGGACGGAAAGCCAGCCGGTAACCTACCGCAACTTTGGAGGCCAGAGGGTGCGGCTGTTGGGCGGCCAAGCCCTTCGCGGTTGGCGGCGCTTGACGGACCAGGGGGTGCGGGAGCGCCTCCCCGAATCCTCGCGGCCGCACGTTCTGGTTTGCGATTTGAGAGCCGCCGGCATAACCAGCTACGGAGAAATACATTCCCGCGGTTTTGGCCGTGCGGTAGTCCCCGCACAGAGTGAGCTGTTCTTTCAGGGCCGCCGCATGACGCTGGCGCGCTGGCCGAACGAAGGGTTCGTCCACATCGCCGCGCCGGGGGATCCGGATGCGCCGCGCGATGAGCACGGCGGAATTCTGGGCCGCAAGGAATACGGATTCGTCTATGAAGCCGACCGCCCAAGCCACTGGAAAGCCCCGGAGGATATATGGGTGCATGGATATTGGGCCTGGGACTGGGCTAACAGTTATGAACGGGTGGTCTCGATCGACCCCGCCAGACACCTGGTGCGCACCGCGCCGCCTTACGCTGTTTACGGATTCCGCAAAGGCCAGCCCTATTACTTTCTGAACGTCCTGGAAGAGCTGGATCAACCCGGAGAATACTATCTGGACCGCGCCGCCGGAAAACTCTACTTTTGGCCTCCTGCGCCAGTCCGGTCCGGCGAGGCGGTTCTTTCCCTAACCGGCCAGACGCTGATTGACCTGCGGGAGGCAAGTTACGTCACCCTGCGGGGCCTGACAGTCGAATACGGCCGTGGTTCCGGCATCCAGGCCGAGGGCGGCGCGGGGGTGAAGATAGTGGGGTGCACAATTCGTAATCTGGGTAACCAGGGAGTCCGGATTATGGGCGGCAGGCAACATCTGGTGGCCGCTTGCGACATTTATCATACCGGCGACGGAGGCATACAGATGCAGGGGGGAGACCGCCGGACCCTCACGGCTGCCTCCCACGCCGCGGTCAATAACCATATCCATCATTTCTCGGAATGGTCCCGGACTTACCAACCCGCCATAGAAATCTCCGGCGTGGGCAACCTGGCCAGAAACAACCTCATCCACGACGCGCCGCACAACGGCATCCTGATCCACGGCAACGATCACGTGATTGAGCTGAACGAATTGCATCACTTGTGCATGGAAACCGGAGATGTGGGCGCCTTTTATATAGGCCGCGACTACAGCGAACGCGGCAACGTGGTGCGGCACAATTTCTTCCACCACTTGGGCGGAAGGGGCAGCATCGGGTCGATGGCCGTTTATCTGGACGACTGCGCCAGCGGAGTGGAAGTCTTCGGCAATATTTTTTACAAGACCACGCGCGCGGCGTTCATAGGCGGCGGCCGCGACAATTCGATTGAGAATAACATCTTCGTGGATTCGCACCCTGCGGTCGACATCGATGGGCGCGGGCTGGATCCCAAGCCGGTTTGGCACGCCATGGTCTACAAGACCATGAAGGAGCGCCTCGAGGCTATGAACTACTTGTCTCCACCTTATAGCACGCGTTACCCGGCTCTACTCACCTTGGCGGAGGCGTTCAAGTCCGCTAACGGCATTCCTCCCACCGGCAACCGCGTGGTTCGCAACATTATCAAGGGCGAAAACGCAGCTAATGGCAAGTGGCTGCGCATAGGCTGGCGAGCCAAACCGGAAATGATCGAGATCCACGACAACCTGGCCGGCCCCGATCCGCTGTTCGCCGGCGAAGACAAGATGGACTTTCGGCTGAGGCCGGAATCGCCCGCCTGGAGACTGGGCTTCCAGCCCATTCCGGTGGAACGGATCGGTCTCCAAAAGGACGACATCCGCACAGTGTTGACCAAGTGACGCATATGAAACGCTATTCCATGTGTGCCGTTTTCTGGCTGGTGCTTCCAGCCGCCGCCGCGGAGGTGGAAGCCACCTGGGGCCTGGACCGTCTGGCCCGCATTACGCGCGATCCGCGTAATGTAACCATCCCTATACACTCTTGCCGGCTGGAAGGATTTGAGGACGACCGTTCCCCCTACAGGGCCCCTTCTGTACGCCGCAAGGCCGAAGGAGGAAGTATCATTGCCACGATCACAACGTCCGGAACTTACAATCCGGGCTTTGTCATTTACGACACGGCGGGCGATGAGCGGTTCTCGATCCGCATTCAGGGGGTCGAGCGCGGTGTCGCTGTGGCCAATCTCGACGACAACCGCCAGCGGCTTTTCTTCCTCGCCGAGCCATACACATTCCACGGCGGCGAGAAGCTTGAACTGAAGGCGCTAACCTCGGCCGGCATCTACCGCACCGAAGACCTTTTCTTGTTGGCCGAGAAGCCGGAGCCGAGGCAACCCAGCTACACGATTTCAGAGGTCGAGGCACGCTGCACGGTTTCCGGCGCTTCAGCCAGCGCGGCATTCACCTGGATCACCAATTGGCCGGCATCGTCAACTGTTGAGTACCGCGCCTCCGCCGGCGCCCCTATCCGCCGCGCCACGGATGCGGCGGCGGTGCAGAATCCCCGCTTGATCGTGAACGGACTACGCGCGGGGGCGCGCTATCAATACCGCATCACGGCGGAGGACCGGGAAGGCCGTCTGGTGGCCAGCTCGTGGCGCGAGTTTTCGGTTCAACGGGAGGCGGCGCCGACCAGCCCGGTAAAGAGAGAAACGCTTGCTCTGCGGATAGTGAACCCTGGTAAGGCTGCCGGGCAACCCGCCGACTACGCCGGCACGTTCCCTGTGACGGCCGGAGTCCCGTTCCCCAAGGGGGTCTTGGGATCCGATCGCCAGGTGCGCTTGTTAGACCCGTCTAACAAAGAGACGCCGCTGCAAACCGCCGCCTTGGCCCACTGGCAAGATGGCAGCGTCAAGTGGGTGCTGGCCGATTTTCAGGCGCCCGCCAAGACGCCGGGTGAGTACCGCATCGAGTATGGCTCGGCCGTTTCACGCGCCGCCGCGCCCACGCCGCTCCAGGCGGCCGAGACGGCCGTAGGCGTCACGGTGGTGACCGGGCCGCTCAAGTTCACCATCTCCAAGCGCCGTCTGGGTCTGTTCGAATCGCTGTTCGCCGATACAAACCAGGACGGGGTGTTCCAGGCGGGTGAACAAATCATCTCCCCCACAAATCCCTGCTTCATCGAATTGATTGGAGACGACGGCGTCCGCTATACGACGCTTTCCGCGCCGGAGCGGGTGAGCCTTGAGGAGAACGGCCCGCAAAGAGTTGTGGTCCTTGCCACGGGCGAGCACCGCTCGGCAGACGGGCGCACTTTGTTCGCTTATACCATACGCGTGCACGCATACGCGGGCCAACCTTACCTCCGCATCCAACATACGTTTTGTTACAACCGGGGAGAAGACGAATTTGCTTCCATTCGCAGCCTCACGCTCAAGCTGAATCTCCTCGGCTCTGGAAAACGCTGGAGCTTCGGCAGCGGCGTCGAGGGCGAATTCCAGCCTTCGGGAACCGTGGAACTGAGCCAGCTTTTCGATAATCAGTACACGGTTTCGAACGGCGCTCGCGGAGTGCACGCCGAAGGAATGGCTGAATGGAGCGGCGCGGACCGCAAGGTGACGCTCGCCGTACGCGATTTCTGGCAGAACTATCCCAAGGGTCTGCGGATTTCTCCCCGTGGAATTGAACTGGATCTGTGTCCCGAGCTCCCGCCCAATCAATATGCCGAGTTCAAGGGAACCACCGATGAGTACAAGCTGTACTACTACCTGCTCGGAGGTCGCTACAAGTTCCGTCAAGGCATGGCCAAGACGCACGACATCTGGTTGGAGTTTGCCGCCGGCCAGAAGGCTGAGGCGGCCATCCGCGCCCAGCGCTGGATGCTGCGCGCTCTGGCGCCCAACTCCTGGTACAGCACGGCGAAGGTGTTCGGAGAACTCGCTCCGCCTTCCACGCACGGCCTGCTTGCTCAATACGACCTGGCCTTCCAGGCTGGTTACAGCCAGTACATGCGTGACCGCAAAGATGAGCACGCCTACGGCATGCTGCACTTCGGCGATTGGTACGGCGAGCGGGTTATCAACTGGGGCAACGGTGAATACGATACGCAGAAAGCGTTTCTGCTCCAGTTTACGCGCACCGGCGAGGAGCGCTATTTCCTTGCCGGAGAACAGATGGAGTGGCACAACCGCGACATTGACACGATTCAAGGGCACAGAGATCCGTCACGCGTGGGCGGCGTTTATCACCATGCCATCGGCCACACCGGGGGCTATTACGCCAAGACTCCCGTACCAGGCCAGGGCATTGCGCCCGGCATCCTAACCGTGGACCACGTTTACACCGAAGGCCACCTGGCGTATTATTTTCTGACTGGCGACCGCTATTCCATGGAGACCGCCCGCAAAATCGCCGATCGTTACGGGACGGTGGATACCCGCAACTACGATTTCTTCGACGCACGGGTGGCGGGCTGGCATCTGCTGTTGACCACTGCCGTCTACCGGGATACGCTGGACCCCTTCTATTTGAACGCGGCTCGCATCATTATCGAGCGGGTGTTAGAGCGCCAGACCTCTAACGGAGGCTGGGACCGGTGGCCGATTTGCGATCACCCGGATGAACCACCGCATGCGGGCGAGCTCAGCTATATGGTGGGTGTGCTACTCACGGGCATGACGCGCTACTACGAGGCGACCGGCGACGCCCGCGTGGCGGCTTCGGTTGTGCGGGGGGCGCGTTACCTGGTCCGCGAGGCTTGGGTGCCTGAGCTGCGCGGCTTCCGCTATTCCAATTGCCCCCGCGCTCTGCCCACGCGGGGTTTAGACCCTTTGAACTTCCTGATTTTGGCGGGCGTGGCTCTGGCCCACCAGCAAACCGGCGAGCCGCAATTCCGTCAGGTGCTGATCGAGGCTACTGAAAACGCGCTGTCGAGTCTCCTGAAGATGGGTGAGAGACCAGGGGTCCGGGCTTTAGGCAAGATGCTGGGCATGTACACCAGCCCTACGCCGCACGTGATTGGCTACGTGAGCAGCCTGCTCGAAGGCAAGCAATAAACCCGGCGCCGCGCTAGCATGGATTCAGCATGACCGAACGCGAGCGCATCCTGGCGGCCATCCGGGGCGAGACGCCCGACCGTTTGCCCTGGGCGCCAAGGCTGGAATTCTGGTATCGCGCTGCGGCGCGCCGAGGGAGCCTGCCGCCGGCGCTGCGCGGGCTAAGCCTGGTGGAATTGGCGCGAAAGCTAGGCGTCGGCTGTTACGGAGTGGTGCCGGATTTCACTGAGCGCGACAGTGATCTGGATATGATCGACTACCCCTTGGGCATTCTCACGCAACCTACCTTGGTCTACCGGGTCACTTTGGAAGGCGTGGACCGGCGCATCTACCGCCGGGGGGCGGAGACTGTCGTCGAGTACCACACCCCGCTTGGGACGCTGCGCACGGCGCCGGTTTGGACCGAGGAGATGCTGAACGCCGGAGCTTCCGTACCTTGGGTGAGCGAACACGCGGTCAAAGAGCCGGCCGATCTGGAAATCGCCGGTTACATTTTCTCGCACGCCTGCGTGGAGCCGCGGTTTGAGGGCTACCTGAAGCGGTGCGAACAGATCGGAGACGACGGGCTTCTGGTGGCGCATATCAGCGATTTCGCCGGCCCCATGCAGCACATCATGGGCGCCTTGATGCCCGTAGAAACGTTCTTTTACGCCCAAGCCGACACTCCCGCCGCACTGGAACACGCGGCCGAACAAATCCGGCCGTATTATGACCGCATCCGGGCAATTGCGGCCTCTTCGCCCGCCGAAACCGTCATGCTCGGCAGCAACTACGACGACGCCATTACGCATCCGGCTTTTTTCCGCAAGCATATCCTGCCCGAACTAAGCAGTTACGCGGCTGAACTGCACGCACGCGGCAAGTACCTGTTGACGCATACCGACGGCGAGAATCGGAAATTGCTGCCGCTTTACGTTGAGGCCGGTTTCGATGTGGCGGATTCCGTGTGCCCGCACCCGATGACCAGTTGCACACTGGAGGAGGTGCAGGCGGCCTTCGCCGGGCGCATTGCGATATGGGGCGGGATCGCGTCCATTTTGCTGTGTCCTGAGAGCGTACCGGAGCAGCAATTCCGGTCCTCAATTGACGCACTGATCGCGCGGAATCATGGCGCGAGCCGACTAATTCTGGGCGTCAGCGACATGGTGACGGCGGACGCGGATCTGGATCGGCTGCACTATATTACCCGGAGAGTGGCGGGCTAGACTGGAAGCGGCGTCCGGCGGTGAAACAACGAGGTTTCCGACACGGCGATTTCCCAAAGATGACCACTTGGTTAGCAGCGTTCTTTCTGGTGTTGCCCGCTCTTGCGCAACAAAGCTTTGACGCCGCCGGTTCGGTGGTCGACTCCCAAGTGTGGAAACGCATCCGTGCAGGCGCAGGCTCCGTGCCAGTATTCCTGCTCTTGCGCGAGCAGCCGCAGGCGGAGGTTCTGGACCGCTATGAAACACCGTCTCGCTGGAGGCTGCAAATGCTCGAAGACCGGTGGCGGAAGCAAGCGGCGCGTGTCCATCGCGTGGAGTCTGAACTATCGGAGGCGCGGAAGGAGATGGAAACCGCGATGCTCGAATTACGCCGGGCGGCTTTTCGGGAAATCGAGGCTCTGATCTCTCCCGCGCAGGATGAACTCGCGCAGCTAGCCTCCCAGTTGGGGGGACGGAACATTCATCGTTACCGGGTCATAAATATGCTCACGGCGGAGCTGCCCGCCTCCGCGATACCTGCGGCCGCCGCGCATCCTTTGGTATCGGCCATCTTTCCAGCCGAGACGCACTCTGCTCAACTGTTAGCCAGCGTCCCCAGCCTGGGCTCCCCGGTTTTTTGGGCGGACGGCTTCAAAGGCGAAGCCGAAGCCGCCGCGGTATTGGATACCGGCGTGAGAACCGCCCACCCTGCCTTTTCCGGGCTGGGTATCGCCAGCAAGGTATTCCTGAATTACGGCAAGCTGGACCGTTGCTATGCCGATAACGACGCTTCGGCAGAAGATTTGAACGGCCACGGCTCCCATGTAGCCGGTATCGTGGCCAGCCGCGGCGCGCCGCAATGGTCGAGCTATTATGGCGCCGCGCCAGCTCTGGCGCTGCTTTACAACCTGAAGATCGCCCACCAGGGTTCGCAGGATTCCAGCGGCGTTTGCCGGTCCACGTTGGCCGGAAGCGATTCCCGTGATGTATGGATGGCGCTGGATTGGGTTGTGCAGGAGGCGCCGTGGCTCAAGGTTTTCAACTACAGCTATGGCGGCGAAGCTTCCGGCGACGACACGGCGTCGGCCAGAATGTGGGACTATCTGGCCGACACTTACGGCTTGACCATTACGGTGGCCGCCGGCAATGAAAGCAAGAGCACGGCGGACGGCTCGGCGCTTATTCCAGGTGCGGTAACCTCGCCCGGCATCGGCTACAACATCATCACCGTCGCCGCCATGAACACGCAAGGAACCGTTGACCGGGCCGACGATGACACGGCCATTTTCAGCAGCCGAGGGCCTACTTCCGGAGGCCGGAAGAAGCCCGACATCGCGGCGCCCGGCGGGCTGCGCGACCGCTTGACCGCCTCCGGCTGGCAACCCGAATCGGGCATCTTCTCGGCCTCGCATGACTCGGACGGTTTCCTGGCCAGGCGTGGAACCAGCATGGCCGCGCCTCATATCGCCGGAGCCGCCGCCCTGCTCCGTCAAGCCGGTATCCAGGAGCCGCTGGCCATCAAGGCGTTGCTGGTGAATACGGCGTCCCGCTATGCTTGGAGCGCAGGCCAGGGCTGGGGTTACGCAGACCTTGGCCGCGCCTTTCTGGATCGCAGGAACGTGATTGTTTCCGATTTGCCGGCGGGCCAGACGCGGCTTTATAAAGGCTCGGCCAAGGGCCTGTTTTCTTCCACCCTTGCGTGGAACCGCTTTGTGAACCAGGCCAGGACTGCGGGCTGCCTTTCGAATCTGGACTTGTTTCTATATGACGCGGCCACCGGGACCAGGCTCAGCGCTTCCGCGTCCGCCATAGACAACGTGGAGAAAGTCTATGGCGTTGCCTACGGGCCGGTGGTGGTCAGTGTGGCGCACCGCGCGGAAGGGTCTTGCCGGCCCCAGGAAAGCTACGGGCTCGCTTTTTCCGAGCCTGACTTCGCCCTTGCTGCGGGGCCGGAGCTGGCATCCTCCTGCACCGCGCCGCCTGCTGTGGCGCCGGGGGCCAAAGTATCGGTAACTTGCGCGGTCGCCAACCGTGGCCACCTGGCTGCCTTCGCTGTACGGGGGGCGCTCGTGGTGGACGGCGGCGCCAGCACGCGCGATTTCGGCGTCATTCCGCCCGGCGGCTCCTCTACGCAGATATGGTGGATTCCAGGGCCGGTTGCTCCGGGACCGTTCACTATAGAGTTCACCGCTGCGAGCGAGGCGTTCGGCGTCGTATCGTCCAGTTCGGCCAAGCTAACCATGCAAGCCGTTTCCGGGGTCTGCACGGCTGCGGTATCACCTTTGGTGCTCGATGTGCCTTCCAGTGGCGGGCGAGTGACGCTCGACGTCGCCGCGTCCGCGAGCTGTTCCTGGGAGGCGGCCAGCGGCGCGGATTGGGTTGCCATCACCGGGGGCGCGCAAGGCGCGGGCAACGCTACGGTGACTCTCGAGGTGGAGGCTAACTCGAGCGCTGCCAGCCGCACGGCGAACCTCCAGGTGGCGGGCCAGAGCGTGGCGGTCTCTCAAGCCGGCGCCACGGACGTGCCGTTGGCGGTGTCGGTGGTAAACGCCGCCAGCTACCAGCCGGGCATCGCTGCCGGCTCATGGGTCACTGTGTTTGGCGCGAACCTGGCTGCTGGAAGCCGCACATGGTCGGGCGATGAAATTGTCAACGGGATGTTGCCCATGGAACTGGATGGCGTCCGGGTGACGATCAACGGCAAGCCCGCCTCTATAGCTTTTATCAGCCATTCGCAAGTGAATGTCCTAATTCCCAGTATTGAGGACACCGGCCCCGTGCGGGTCGAGGTGAGCACAGCCGGGCGAACCGCTGTCGCCACCGCCTGGATGCAGCCCTACGCCCCGGCGTTATTCTCTTATGTTGCAGGAAGTCAGCGGTACGCGGCGGCTCAGCACGGCGGCGATTACGCTCTGGTAGGCAAAGCGGATGTTTATGCACGTTCGCGACCGGCTAAGCCAGGCGAAACTGTGATTCTGTATGGCACAGGTTTCGGTCCCACAACACCCGAATTTCCCGGCGGCGCCGTCCTCACGCAACCGCTGCCGCTGGCCACCCCGGTGCGAGTGACGATCGGCGGTTGGGAGGCGGAGGTCCTTTGGGCGGGACTCAGTGGTCCAGGCCTTTATCAGTTCAACGTGCGGGTCCCCATTATGGTTGCTTCGGGCGCCG
>CAYSBM010000060.1:0-6839 GCA_964429095.1 uncultured Solibacteraceae bacterium
GACCGCGCGGCTCATGAGGTCTACGAGAAACATTACGCCGAATATATCCTTTTGCATGACTATTTCGGCCGCGGCGGAAACGATGTTATGAAGCGCCTGAAAGCGTTAAAAAATTAAGTGGATGTGAGGCCCGGCTGGAAGGCGGCGCGGTCTGCTATAGTGGGGAAGTTTCACCCTCTCTCTTTATGAGTGTTGCCGAAACGGTTGAAATTGTCTGTGCTCACAGCCCCGATTCCGACGACGCCTTCATGTTTTATGGCCTGGCCACCAAGAAGGTACGGTCGCGGCGCCTGACCTTCCGCCACGTGCTGGAAGACATCGAAAGCCTTAACCGGAGGGCCATGGAGGGGCACTACCAGTTGACCGCCATTTCCTACCATGCTTATCCGTATGTGGCTGATAAGTATGTCCTGATGGCCAGCGGGTCGAGCGTGGGCGACGGCTACGGCCCCATTGTGGTGGCTGCGCAACCTATGGATCCCCCGGAATTAAAGGGGAAGCGAATCGCCATTCCTGGTCAAATGACCACGGCTTATTTGGCGTTGAAGCTGTTCGAGCCGGATTTTGAAGCCGTCCTCACGCCTTTTGACAGCATCATTGCGGCGGTCAACGACCGTGCGGTGGACGCCGGCCTGATTATCCACGAAGGCCAGTTGACCTTCAGCACCTGCGGCCTGCACCAGGTGATGGACCTGGGACGCTGGTGGAAACAGACCCACAATCTTCCCCTGCCATTAGGGGCCAACGCGCTGTTGAGGTCGCTGCCTGCCGACATTCAGCGCGAATGCTGCGCGCTGATGAGAGAGAGCATAGAGTATTCTTTGGAGCACTCCGAGGAAGCCTTGCCTTATGCGCTGCAATTTGCGCGCGAGATGGACACGCGCCTGGCCGAGAAGTTTGTCGGCATGTATGTGAACCATTACACGGTGGATTGCGGCGATCTGGTACCGAAGGCGGCGCAGAAGCTGCTCGACTTGGGACACGAAGCGGGCATCATCCCGCACCGCGTCGAACTGGAGTTCATCCGCTAGCGGCGTCTACCGCCGCAGCAGATCCTCGAACCACGGCGGGCTGGCCTGGATCAGGGGCCCAAGTTCGGGTTCGAGTTCATCCATACGGCGTTTCATCTCCCAGGCAATCTCACGGTATGAGAAGTGCCCCTTTACCCAGCTACGCAACCGGGAGATATACTCAACTTCGGCGAAATCCATTTTGAATAGGAACCGCGAGCGGGCGCCAAACGGGATCAGGTAGTGAGCGGCAGGCGCCGGCAGCCGAGGCAGGACATCGAGTGCGGCTTGCATGGCGCCGTGGTAGACTTCGCCGAGGCCCGCTTCGGCAATAACGGGAGGCGTCTCATAACCCAATTGGGCGGTATAGGCTTGGCGGAACTGCTGGCAGCGGCGGTGCCGGTGCAAGTCGCGGTAGGCGCCGATATCCATCACGATATCGAAGACATAGAGGCCACCCCGGAAGCCCCGGGAAAGCTCATCGCGGACTGAGCGCGACCGTAAGCCCAACTCCAGCACCTCCCGGCGCCGGAGGGGGCCTATAGCCTGCGCAAACTCATACAACTGCCGGTAAGGGAGATGGCTCACCGGATAGAGCAAGGTCGCCACAATGTCGGCGGCGGTGTCGTCAGGCTTCAGCAGGTCCACGCTGCGGCCGGATGCCGGAGGGGACTCCGGCAGGTTGGCGGCGGCCCACTGGCGCAAGGCTTGGCAAGATTCCATCGCGTAGCGATCCGCTTCCACGTGCTCGGCCAGGGTAGGCGCCAGGGGTTCACGCGGCATGCCCTCCTGCCAGCCGCACTGCGGCTCGGAACGCAGCGCTTTGGCCAGTTCGCCGGCCAACTCCCGCAACTCGGCGTACTCACTTGCCAGCAGACGCTTCATTTGCCGCTCGAGTGTGCGGATGCTAGTAACCTGGCCCACGTTGGTAGGCACGCCCAGAAAGAGCAAATACCGCGCCACGTCGTAGGCCCGCGCGGCGATGTTGCGCTCATAGGCGTCCGGTTTCATGTCCGCGGGACGCGGGTGGCGGGCCGCAAGATAGCGGTTCACTCCGGCGTGAACTTCCCGGTAGGCGTCCAGCAACCGCGCGGCCGCCGCACGGTAAGCCTCACGTTGATCCGCACTAAATTCGGCTGGCACAATGCAACCGAACCGCGAGAAATCCTGATACCGGGATGATTTGGCCTGGCCGTCCCAGAGCTGCTCGTCTTCAATTTCAGTCGCTGCCAGCTCGGAGATGCCTTCAAAGCACACCACGGCGTGTCCCAGGTCGGCGATGGAGGCGTGGCCGTATTGGAAATAAAAGCTTTCCAGGAACTTGCGCGAATCGTGGGCGCGCACCCACTCGATCGATTTCTCGATGGAATCCGGCGAGCGGCTATAGCGCGCCAGCGCATAGGCGCACTTTTCTGGGGTCATCGGCGCCAGCGTCTTCACCCGCCTGGGTTTTTCCATCGGCATGACAAAGTTATGATAGCTATTCACCCGTGATGAATTCCACGCGCATCCGCATCAAACGCCTGGCGGCAGAGGCGATCTTGCCGCGCTACGCGCACGGCGCCGGTGAAGACGCCGGCATGGACTTGTGCTCGATCCAGGAGGCTGTGCTCGAACCCGGCATTGCGCAGGCCATTTCAACGGGCCTGGCGATCGAGTTGCCGCCGGGTTACGAGGCGCAGATCCGGCCGCGCAGCGGTCTGGCGCTCAACCATGCCATCACTCTACCCAACAGCCCCGCCACGATCGATCCCGGCTACCGCGGCGAGATCCGCGTAATCCTGTTGAACCTGGGACGCGAACCCTACTGCGTCCACCCGGGCGACCGGATTGCGCAAATGGTGGTGGCGCGCTATGAAGCCGTCGAATGGGAGGAGTGCGAATTGAACGACTCGCGGCGCGGGCAAGCGGGCTTCGGCTCTTCGGGCCGCTAACCCGCCAGCAGACGGTAGGCGCGCCGGGCCACCACGATTTCTTCGTTGGCGGTGAAAACGGCGACAGCCACTTTCGAATCCGGCGCGGATACGATCCGGTCTCCGCTGCCCGTCCGGTTTGCCTCTTCCGACAGCTTTACCCCCAGAAATTCAAGGCCGGCCAAACACCGCTCGCGCAAGGATGCGGAGTTCTCCCCAATGCCTCCGGTAAAGGAAATGGCGTCCAGGCCGCCCATGGCCGCGGCATAAGCGCCAATGTTCTTCTTCACCTGGTAGGCGAATACCTCCAGCGCCAACTGCGCATCCTGGTTGCCTCCGGCAGCCGCCTTTTCGATATCGCGGACGTCGCCTCCCGGAATTCCGCTCAGCCCGGCCAGACCGCCTTCGCCCGCCAACTGCCGGCGGATCTCTTCCGTGCCCCAGCCGGTGCGGTCCATCATGTACAGGACCGCGAAAGCGTCCAATTCACCGTGGCGGGTGGCGTTTTCCAGGCCGGACTGCGGAGAAAAACCCATGGTGGTGTCGATCGAACGGCCGTCGCGGATGGCGCACATCGAACTGCTTCCTCCCAGGTGGCAGTTCACCAGGCGCAGACCTTGTTTGGGAACCCCGAGAATTTCGGGTACACGTGCGCTGGCGTACTCATGAGAGGCGCCATGGAATCCGTAACGGCGCACTCCATATTGTGTGCGCCAGACGGCTGGCACGCCGTAACGGACCGCATATTCGGGCATGGTCCGGTGGAACTCGGGCTCAAAAGCCGCCACCAGGGGGATGCCCGGCATGCCCTCGCGGAAGGCGCGAATGGCCGCCAGATAGATGGCGTTGTGGACCGGCGAGGCGGGCAGAAACTCTTCCAGCGCGGCCTCGAGTTCCGCGTCGATGAGGAACGTTCCGCAGTATCTCTCTCCCGCCAGCACGGCTTTGAACGCCACGGCGTCCACCGGAACATCCGAGGTCCGTATGCCGGCGATGGCCTCGCGGTAATCAGCCACCCGCTCCATGCGCCCGCTGGCGATCGAGCTTCCGGCGGGCATGTCGTAGATGCGGTATTTAAGTGAAGTAGATCCTAAATTAGGGATTAGAATGCGCATGTTCTACTTGATGATGTACTGGGTGCGGATGGCCGCGATGTTCTTGCGGGCCTGCGCCTGGAAAGGGCTGGGAGTGGCGGCGCACTGATTAAAGAACTTGAGCGCGTCGGGGATTTTTTCCATCTTGTAGTTGGCCAGCCCTAGGTAGAACAGCGCGCCGGGCAAAAGCTGCTTGTTGCTCTCGATTAGGGGCAAGGCTTTGCGGAGCGCGGCGTCGGCCGGCGCGAACTTGTTCTGAAGGCTGTAAGTCACTCCCTGCATCCAGTAGCCTAGGCCCAGCATGAGATCTTTCTTTTTCGTCCAGTCGGCTTCGCTCATGCCCGCCGGGGCCGGCTTGGAAGCCAAGACCTCGGTGAGTTTCGTGGCGTACTGGAGCGTCTTGTCGTGCTGCTTGGCGTTCATGTAGTAATCGGCGGCAGCCAGTAGCATGTCCTGGTTTTCCGGCTCCTTGGCGATGATTTTCTCGGCCACCGAAGCGGCCTTATCCTTCTGGCCGAGCTGTGTGTAACCCAAGAATTGCTGGGCGGCTATTTGAGGGTAGTACATGCTGTCCGGGTTGCGGCGCGCGATCTCCTCGCCCAGAGCGACCTTTTGCTCGGGGGAGTTGGTTTGCAATGCCGCGGCGTATAGGGCGTACTCGGTGTAGGTGTCGGCCTGCTGGGCGTACTCGACCCGCTTCTTCCAATCCTCAACCTCGTCTTCTTCTTTGGGTTTGGGCAAGGCGGCGACCTTGCGGCAGATCTGGCTGGCGCGCGCCGACCACTGGATCACCGTAGCAGGATCCTTTGTAGATTCGGCGGCTTTCAGGCACTCATGGGCGTGCTCGGCGTCCAAAGGGTCCCCGGTAAGCAGTTTGTCGCAGGCATCCAGGGCCCTGGGAACCTGCCCGGCCTTAACATAGGCGGGGATCATCATCTCATAAACCCAGAGAATACCCTCGTGCTTGGGGTACTTGGCAGCGAATTGCTCCAGCAGGCCAAGCTTCTTGGCGGCATCTTCCTCCTGGCCGATCTGTTGCAGAAGCAGCCCTTCGGGGGTCTCGGCATTGATCGTAATGTTGTGCCTCTGAGCCGGCAAAACCGAGGTTGCGGCCAGAATCGCGGTTAGCAAAATCGAGGGTCTCATGCGGGCCTCCATACTGGGAACGGGTGTTATTATAAAACAGAAAAAGGAGAGACTGATGTCCGTATACCGTCTTCAAGTCCCACTGGCGCTCCTGCTTTTCGCCGTGCCCCTGGCCGCGGCGCCACCTATCGCCGGCTCCTGGGATCTGTCCACCGTTGATCCCGACGGCAACCCCGTCCGGGCCACGTTGAGCATGAAAGAAGCCGCCGGGAAACTGTCTGGAACTCTCATAGTGGAAGATATGTTGCTTGGGTTGAGCGACGCCGCCATGGACGGTGACATCTTCACATGCAAGGTGACTTATGAGGAGCGGGTGTTCCAGGTAAGAGTCAAGGTGGCGGGAGATTCGCTGGAAGGCGCCTGGGAATCCGTCGGCGGCCGCAAAGGCGCCATTAAGGGCCAGCGGTCAAAATCCTAAGCCATTCGATCAGGCGCGAGGCGCCGAATCCCATGATCCTACCCCAAACCTATTTCGCGGCCCTGTTGTTGACCATTCTCAGTATGATCTGCTGGGGAAGTTGGGCGAACACCGCCAAACTCGCCGGGAAGTGGCGTTTCGAGCTTTACTATTTCGATTACGCTTTCGGCGTGCTCCTGGCCGCCACCATCGCGGCTTTCACGGTGGGCAGCGCCAGCTACATCGGGGTGTACAATTTCACCGGCTTTGAATTTCTTGACGATTTGCTCAAGACCGGCAAGCGGCAGATACTTTTCGGCATCGCCGGCGGTTTGGTGTTCAACCTGGCGAACATGTTGCTGGTAGCCGCCATTTCCGTGGCGGGACTGGCCGTGGCCTTCCCGGTGGGTATCGGCATTGCGCTGGTTGTGGGCGTAGTGCTGAACTACATTGGCAACCCTCAGGGGAACCCGGGGCTCTTGTTCTCCGGCACGGCGTTTCTGGTGGCGGCTATCGTGGTGGATGCGCTGGCATACAAAGCGCTGGCCAACGCACGCGCTGACGCCTCGCCTCTTCCGCCTTCCGGCCCCGGAACAAGACCCGGCTCCGCGCGGCAACGCGAGTCGAAGAAATTCTGGAAGGGCTTGCTGCTCAGCATCGCGAGCGGCATCCTCATGGGGTTGTTTTATCCGCTGGTGGAAATGGGCAAGGCCGGAGATCTTGGTCTGGGGCCCTATTCGATTGGTTTCGTGTTCGCCACAGCGGTTTTCTTTTCCACCTTCCTGTTCAACATTTACTTCATGAACCTACCGGTAGAAGGGCCGCCGGTCGGCTTCAAGGACTATTTCAAAGGGACCCGCAAACAGCACCTGCTGGGTGTTCTGGGCGGCATCATCTGGTGCACCGGGACGCTGGCTAATTTCGCCGCTGCCAGCGCGCCGGAGAAGGTGCAGGTCGGGCCCGCGATAAGCTACGCACTGGGCCAGGGCGCCACCATGGTGAGCGCGCTGTGGGGGCTGCTGGTGTGGAAAGAATTCGCCGGCGGAGGTCCCAAAGTGACTTTGTTGCTGGTGACCATGTTGATCTTGTTCGCAGCGGGGCTGGGCCTGGTCTCCATCGCACCCCTTTACGTAGCGCGTTGAGCCGTCAACCACGAATGGATTCTGATTCCGCCTTCATGCTCGAGGCGCTCGAGCTGGCGCGCCGCGCCGGCCAGCAGGGGGAAGTTCCGGTCGGCGCCGTGCTGGTCCATGAGGGGCCGGTCATAGGCAGGGGGAGC
>CAYSBM010000060.1:6849-11659 GCA_964429095.1 uncultured Solibacteraceae bacterium
CGCGCACGAGGAGCTCCCGGCTCTCCGGGAGGGTGCGGCCGCGCGTGGCAATTACCGCCTCACAGGCGCCACGCTTTACGTGACCCTGGAACCCTGCGTGATGTGCGCCGGAGCGCTGGTGAACGCCCGCGTTTCCCGGTTGGTGTTCGGCGCGCGCGACCTGCGCTTCGGAGGCGTGCGAAGCAAGTTCCGCCTGGCGGATTCCGACTTGCTCAACCATCGCGTAGAAATCGTTGAAGGAATCCTGGCTGCCGACTGCGTGGGGCTGATAAAGCAATTTTTCGATCAGCGCCGCAGATAGCGCAACCCTGCCGCCGCCTCAACCGTTCTCCTGCGCGGTCCTGGCAATCTGGAGCAGATAGAAGCGCAGCCGGTCCTGTTCGCCGGGTGTCAGCGCCAGTTCCTCGATGCCGGCGATCCGCTTCACCTCTTTCATCGCCCTGACCACGTTGGCAGGCAGTTCCATCGAACCCCGGGGCATTGAGGAGAGGTACTCATAGGCGGCCAGAAGGAACTGCTGCAAAGAATCTTCGGCCGGGCCGCGCAGAAAAGCCGGAACCTGGCGCGGCTTGGAAGGCGTTTCCGGCAACAGAGAGATTTCCGACGCGGGTATCCGGCGGGTGACGGAGTCAAGCGCCGTCGCCAGTTCCACAAAGCTGGAGACCCGGTTGTAAACCGGCTTTTCCAGCAGATCCCAGGCTTTCTCGCGCCAAACGCGGATCTTCTCAGGCATCTGCAAAAGTCCGGCGACTTGCTCCCTCCACCAGGAGGAAGCCGTTCCTCCAGCAGCGCTTAACAGCACCTCCAGGCTGGTGTTAAACAGGTCCGGCTGAAGCAGCACGGCCAAATCCGGCCGCAGCGTAGGCAGAAGCCGGGATATGAAGCATCCCCCTTCGAAGAACTCCGCCACGTTTACACCGTGGCGCCGCAACACTTCTTTCTGCAACAACGGCGCCACCGCGCGGATCGAATCGGCGTCCTCACGGAGAACGCGGAAGGCCGAATTGCCGGCCGGGAAAGCCCGTTCCAACCGCCCCAGCCAGCGCAACTCCACGTCATGGTACAGGCGCAATGAATGCAGGATTTCGTACACCGGCAGGTGCGGCAGGATCCGATCGGCCAGCAGCGATTCACCCTCGGCTTCCGTACTCCGCATGCGGGCAAAGGAACTCAAAGCCCGGAACAGGCCCGTGGTAAGCTGATTCACGCCGAGCACGAAAGTCTGTGCCTGATTGTGGCTGATGGCGCGTAGACTGCTGCCATATCGGGCCAGAGGGATCGTGGCCGCAATGCGTTCCAGGATCTTCTGTCCGCCCCTGGTGCCCCCTCCGGTGGCCGGGCGCACGGTCGGTCTGTCGCGCAAAGGAGGCATCGTGCGGGCGATGAAGTAGGAGATCACGTAAATGCCTACGACGTCTTCCTCGCGCCCGTACAAGATCTGGCGAAAGTTCTCCGTCGTCAGCTTCATGAACTCATCGAACAGTTCATCTTGCAATCCCACAGTGAGACGCTGCAATTCCTGGAGCCCCCGGTTGACGAACTGGAGACGGGTTTCCGTCAGGGGCTCCGCAGCCCGGCGCAATTCCTGGGCTGAAAAACGTTGCGCCTCGGCGACGTGATAGAGCAGCGCGGCGAGTTCGGCCGAAGGTAAGTGGCGCAGGTGTTCCGACAAGTTGCTTTGAAAGGTTCTCAAGTCGCCGCTGGCGAATACTCCCATCAGCGGCGTGGTGGCGTAACGGGCACTTCGCTTAGCGGAGGCTTCCACGCTACGGCTAAGTATCTTCTCGTTGTCTGGCGTCCAGACGAACGCCGGCTGCCCCGAGAAGGGGGCATAATAGCCGCCTTGCCGCTGCATGGGTTCACCGCAACCCATTTTGATGCGCACGCGGCCCACCAGCCCGCGTTCGGCCAGCCAGCGCACGATTTCGAAGCTGGCTTTCTTGAACAGCGCCAAGCCGGCAGTCTGGCCGATTTGCTGGCTGAGATCCGATCCGGCGATGAAAATCTCGCAAATCATCTCCGAGAAGCGATCTTCCACGCTCTCGTTCAACCTGCGGCTCTGGACGGCGTAGTCCCAAAGTTTTGCCAAGTATGCCGGAACATTGCGCACCACGTCGACGTCCTCAAACAGCGGCACCAACCACACCGAAGGCAGGCCGGAAGCGCCCATGCGCAGCGCCTGTTCCCTCCTGGCGCGCATCTTCCGATCCAAAGTGACTAGAGCCTCAGCCTCGCTGGACATGCTCACCTGGAGTGCGAGGACCATGCCGGGATTGCCGTGCTGTGCGGCGATCTCGTTGATCTCCATGATGTTATGGACGGTCGTATCAATGGCGAAGGCATCCGGCGCGGTCACCAGGTTCTGATGGATGCGGGGCGTGATTACAAAGCGGCGCAGCAGATCGCGGTATCCGCCCGCCGCCAGCGCGATTTGCCGGTTCTGGAAACACCGGAGCAATTCACCCAGGTTGGCGCGCAGACACTTGCGCAGCGACTTGTTAAGTTCGAAGTAATACTCCAGGGTGCGCCGGCGCTCGGCGCGCAGTTCGAGCATCCGCCGCTCCAGACGGTCGTTGTGCTCCCAAAGCGAAACCACAGGGTCAGTGGCCAGGTGCAACTTCATGCCGAGCTTGCGCAAGGGACCTGGCTGCAACTCGTAAGGCAGCAAGCCGCGGTAGCGATGCTCGAGCTGGTGCGTCAGGTCGGTGATCTGATCAAACAGCCTGCGCAAACGGCGGTTGGCGGCCGGCAGCCGCCGCACTTCTTCGATCAGCCGGGTTTCCACACGGAGATCGCCTTTGGCTTCCAACAACATTTCCAGCAGCCGCGCCATCCTGGCGACGTTCTCCATCAGGACAGTAGCGACCAGACGGTGCCCCTGCCCCGAGGGGCGGTTGCTGCCATCCCAATCTCCCCAGTAGGAAAGGAAAGCGCCAGAGCCGGATTCGGAGCGGAAGCGGGCGACATCCTCCGCCGCGATCAAGGTGTCCAGGTCCAGAAGTAGTTCGTTGCCCTCCTCGCGCGAGCTGATGGCGACATTCAGCCCCAGAAATTCGCGGCCGAGTTCGCGCGCCAATGTCTCAGCCAGGTCCATGGCCAGGCGCTGTCTGGAGGCCAGAGAATCGATCACCCGCTCCCAAATCAACTCCGACTGGATGGAGTACATTTGTGTGGGGTGCACGGTCCGGTCGTACAGCCTCTGGCGGAACAACTCTTGCCGCCGCAAGAGGTTGTCCTTTTGGAATTCCTGCTCGAGCAGTTCTGCGAGCTTCCGCCCGCCGGCGGCTTCGGCCAGCCATAGCCGCTCAGCCGCCAGATCCAGCCGGTCTTGAAATCGTGTGCGAAACACGCTCAACCGGTCATTGAGAAACAGCGCCGCGGCCTCCGCATCCGCACCCCAACCCTGTTCGGGCTTGTAGTTGCTCAACTGGCGGCGCAACAGGGCGCCATACGCGTGGGAAACCTTGTGGGTAAAGGCCTCCCATTGCAGCTCGAGCGCGGCCCGCTCCAGCCGGGGGTGCGGACGGACGGGTAAGATCACAAACGATTTGCGGTTGTAATGAGACTCTTCCTCCGCAATGAGCCGGTTCAGATCGAT
Organism: uncultured Solibacteraceae bacterium; assembly: GCA_964429095.1. Taxonomy (GTDB): domain Bacteria; phylum Acidobacteriota; class Terriglobia; order Bryobacterales; family Bryobacteraceae; genus JAJFUV01. The sequence goes on from CAYSBM010000060.1 coordinate 10,448, forward strand.
CAACACGCGGCGGGTCTTGGCGAGCAGGCGGGCTGCGCCATCCGAGCCGCCTAAAGTCAGACGGAATGACTTGCGGCCGGTTTCAAAGCCTTCTTCGGTGTGGGCGAATGTGGAAAGCGGAATCAACCCGATTCCCTGACGGGCAAGCCCGGCGGCGATCCAATCCAGCGAAATGCCCGCCGGAAGGCGGTCCAGCGTCATCCTGGGATACATACTACCCGCGGGAGGCGTGATGGCGATGCCGAAGGGATTCCGCTCCGCAGGTAAGTCCGCAGCGGCTTTCTCGATGGCGGCCATGCGCTCCTGGAAAATTACGTTGCGCAGCCTCCAATACGTGTTGGTGCTTTGGGCGCTGCTCCGGTAAAACAGGTAGGCCAGCAGGATCGCTCCCAGGTTGGGCGAAATGGTTCGATTGACGGCTTGGAAGCGCTGGCGCAAGCCCCGGTCGCGGATTTCGACCACGCAAAGGCGCGCGCCCGCAAGACAATCGGTCTTCGACAGCGAATGCACCGTAATCACGCGCTCGGCCTGCTGGCTGGAAACATAGCCCAGGCGGGCGAGCTCATCGGCCAACTGCCGCAACGTCAGAGGCCCGGCCAGTTCTTCAGAGGGCGCCACATTCTGGTAGGAAAGGTCGTCGATCACCAGAACGCCACGCTCTAGAAAATGGCGCAACAAAGTGCGCAGAGCGTTCTCGCTGAAAACCTGCCCGGTGGCGTTGTGGGGATTATTGAACACTACTGCGCCGTAATCGCGCCAGGCGGGTTCCTGAAGGATCTTCTCTTCGACCGTGGCGATCATACGCTCCACATCCAGCTCGAAGGCAGGCGTCAGCGGTACGCAGGTGACCTTGGGGAAACAATGTTCATAAGTCCAGCGCAAGTCTGGGACACCCACGTCCCGGATGCCGCAATGAAAACCAAGCAACCCCAGCGAGGTGCGTGCCGAGCCGCTGACCACCATGGCGGCTTCGGCGTGGTATTCCGGGTGATGGCGCAAAAAGGCCGATTTGAAGGCTTGGATCAGGTCCAGATGCCGAGCCGGAAGCTGCTTCAGAAGTTCGAGAAAACTCAGACCTTCCAGCGGATCGCCCAGGGGGGAAATCCTGGCGGCCGACTTACAACTCCGGTCCAGCCGCCTGGCAGCGCGGTCCACTGCGCCTTGCAGGCGAGTTGCGAGTTGGGCGGCTCCCATCCCGGTGATGCGCTCAAT
>CAYSBM010000061.1:0-783 GCA_964429095.1 uncultured Solibacteraceae bacterium
GAAAAAGCCGTCAATGGAAATCAGTTTGGGGTGCATGAGGCTCCTCCAGGCTCCTTGGCGTGCCAGAGGTCTAACGCCACCAGCAGCGCGCCTACGGTGATGGCGGCGTCAGCCACGTTAAAAGCCGGCCAAACGAAGCGGCCGACGTAGAATTCAAGAAAATCCGTGACCATGCCTTGGGTCAGGCGGTCCTGGAAATTGCCCAGTGCACCTCCCAAGACAAACGACAGTCCCCAGCGTGAGGCCTTGCCGCCTGCGGTCTTGCCGGCCACCATGCGTCCCAGCAGGATGGCTACTGCGCTCAACACCGCTCCCGTGACGCCTATCAGGAGAACGCCTGGCCAGGGACCGGCATGGCCGGAGAACATGCCAAAAGCCACTCCCTGGTTGTGGGAGTGGACTACGTTGAAAAAGCCCGGTATGACCACCCGGGTTTCATACAACGTCACGGCGCTCTCGACGGCGCTCTTGGTAATGCGGTCCAGCGCCCATACCACCGCCGCTGGGGCGAAGGCCACCAACCAGCGCCGCATATCAGGCACCCGTAATTTGCCGCACAGCTTCGGCGCAAGGCGCGCAAATGGCCGGCAGATCCGGGTCGGCGCCGACGGTGGTTGCATATTTCCAGCAACGTGGGCACTTGACCCCCTCGGCGCGCTCAATGTGCACGGCCAGAGCGACGTCCTTCTGGCGCTTGAGTTGCACCTGGCTCACGATGAAAAGCATGGGCAATTGCGCCTGATAGTCTTCCAGCAACGGGTAGAGATCGTCTCCGGCTGTAAG
>CAYSBM010000061.1:793-4639 GCA_964429095.1 uncultured Solibacteraceae bacterium
GGCTATCCGCTTCCGACAGCCGCTCATATATCATGCCCACCTCGTCACGCAGCCACCACGTCACACCGCGCTTCCAGGGGCGCGCCGATAAACTTTTCCTGCCGGGCGATTTCCAGGCTCTTCAGAACGCTGTCGCGCACTTCAACCAGGCGCTCCCAGTTGGCGGCGCGCGCGCGGTGTTGGTGGGTCAAGCCGGCAGTCAAATCCGAAGACGCCGGAAACTCGGCCAGATGCACGCTCGGCAGTGCGTCCTTTCCGGCGGTAAAGTGCTGCCAGACCTCCTCGGCCGTGTAACTCAACAGGGGCGCCAGCAGCCGGACCAACGCGTCCGTGAGCCGGTACAGGGCGGTCTGGGCGCTGCGGCGGGCGGCCGAGCGGGGAGCAGTGGTGTAAAGGCGGTCCTTGAGTACGTCGAAGTAGAGCGAACTGAGATCGATAGTGCAGAAGTTATACAGCGCCTGATAAGCGCGGTGGAAGCTGAACTCCTCGTAAAAAGCACGCACGCGTTCCACCAGTTGCTCGCCGCGGACCAGAATCCACTGGTCGATTTCGAGCATATCCGCAGCCGCGACGGAGTCACGCGCCGGATCAAACCCGGCGAGGTTGCCGAGCGCGTAGCGGAACGTGTTGCGGATTTTGCGGTAGGCTTCCGACAGGCGCGCCAGGATGGTTTCTGAAATCCGCACATCTTCGGTGAACTCAACTGAAGCTACCCACAGGCGCAGCACGTCGGCGCCATACTGTTTCACAATGGCTTCCGGTTCGATGACGTTGCCCAGAGACTTCGACATGGCGCGCCCTTCGGCATCCAGCGTCCAGCCATGCGTGGCGCACTGGCGGTAGGGGGATCCATCGCGTAGACCGACGCCGACCAGCAGCGAGGAATGGAACCATCCACGGTACTGGTCGCCGCCTTCCACATACAGGTCGGCAGGCCAGGGCAAACCAAAGCGCTCGTTGAGTACGGCCAGGTGGCTGGATCCGGAGTCAAACCACACGTCCAGAATGTCGGTCTCTTTGCGGAATGCGGGGCAGCCGCACTTGGCGCACCGGGCGCCACCGGTCAACTCCTCGGCCGTGCGCTCGTACCAGACGTCGGCTGTATGTTCGGCGAAAAGCCGGACCACGCCGTCGAGGATCCCTTTGTCGGTGAGCGGTTCGCCGCAGTTCTCGCAATAAAAGATCACGATGGGCACGCCCCAGACGCGCTGGCGTGAAATGCACCAGTCCGGGCGTGTGCTGGTCATGTTGGAGATGCGCTCCTCACCCCAGGCGGGCAGCCAGCGGACTTTACGGATGGCCTCCAGAGCGCGCTCGCGCAGGTTATTGCGCTCCATGCCGATAAACCACTGCTCAGTGGCCCGGAAGATGGTGGGATGATGGCACCGCCAGCAGTGCGGATAGCTATGTTCGATCGATTTCTCCGCCAGCAAAGCGCCCCGGTCGCGCAGGATGGCGAGGACCGCCGGATTCGCGTCCCATACGGTCAAACCCAGCAGTTGCTCGGGTAGGCTTCCACCGGCTCCTTCGGCCTGGAACAATCGCCCGTGTGCATCTACCGGACAATAGACCGCGATGCCGTATTGGAGCCCGACGGTGTAATCCTCCTGGCCGTGTCCGGGGGCCGTATGGACAGCTCCCGTGCCTTGGTCGAGGGTAACATGGTCAGCCAGGATGCCCGGGGAATCGCGTTCCACAAAGGGATGGCGGAATACCGCACGCTCCAGGCGGCTGCCCGGAAACGTAGCGATAACGGTAGGCGCGTTCCAACCGCACCTGGCGGAGGTTTCCTTCAGCAGCTCTTCTGCGACGATGTAGACCTCGCCGCCCTGCTCCACAGCCGCATAAAGGAAGTTGGGATGGAAGGCGATGGCCATATTGGCGGGGAGGGTCCAGGGCGTGGTGGTCCAGATCAGGCCGTAAACGCGGCGCCCGGCGAGGGTTGGATCGATTGCCGCCGGGTCTGAAACCAAGGCGAAGCGCACCCAGATAGAGGGGCTGGAGTGGTTCTCGTACTCCACTTCGGCTTCGGCCAGAGCGGTGAGACAGTGCATGCACCAGTGAACCGGTTTGAGGCCTTTGTAGACGTAACCTTTCTCCAGAAAGTCCACAAATGCCTGGGCAATGACGGCCTCATAATGCGCGCTCATGGTCAGGTAAGGGTTATCCCACTGGCCGAGCACGCCCAGACGCTTGAACTCGCGGCGGTGAATGTCGACGTATTTCTGGGCATAAGCGCGGCAGGCGGCGCGGATTTCGGCCACCGTCATGGAGGCCTTTTTCTTGCCTAGTTCGCTGTCGACTTTGATCTCGATGGGCAGCCCGTGGCAATCCCAGCCCGGAACGTAAGGGGCGTCGAAGCCTGCCATGGTCTTGGACTTCACGATGAAGTCCTTCAGAATCTTATTGAAGGCCGTGCCGAGGTGGATGTTGCCGTTGGCATAAGGAGGTCCGTCGTGCAGCAGGTAAACCGGGCGGCCGGCGCGCGCGCGGCGGATTTGCGCATAGAGATTCTGTTCCTCCCATCGGGCCAGGATCTTGGGCTCGGTTTGAGGAAGATTGGCCTTCATTGAGAAGTCCGTACGGGGCAGGTTGACGGTCTTTTTGAGATCGATCTCGTTCACTGGCATGGGGGAAACTCCATTGTAGCGCGGCCTGTGCGGGGTGCTGCGGCGGCAAGGCGGGTTGTATTACGTTGGACTTAGAATGATCGACTACAACTCAGTCTGGCGGGATGTGGAACGCATACGCCTTGAAGCGCCGCTGGTGCACAACATCACCAATTTTGTGGTGATGAACACGACGGCCAACGCGTTGTTGGCCATCGGCGCCAGTCCGGTGATGGCGCATGCGGTGGAAGAAGTGGAGGAGATGGCCAGCCTGGCGCGTGCGCTGGTCTTAAACATTGGCACGCTGAGCGGAGAATGGGTTGAGGCCATGCTAAAGGCCGCCCGATCGGCCGCCCGGTGTGGGATTCCGGTGGTGCTGGACCCGGTGGGGGCGGGTGCCACTCGGTTCCGGACGCAGACGGCCGGGCGGCTGCTGGAAGAAGCCGCGCCGGCCATCATCCGGGGAAACGCTAGTGAAATTAGAGCTTTGGGCGGCGAGGGCGGCCTCACCAAGGGTGTGGACAGCACACACACATCGGGCGAAGCCCTGCTGGCGGCGCGACGGCTGGCGGAAGCGCGCCAGTCGGTTGTTGTGGTGAGCGGGGCTACGGATGTAATTGTTTCGGGTCCCCATGTGCTGCGCGTGCATAACGGGCACCCGATGATGACCCGGGTTACGGGACTCGGCTGCATTGCCACGGCGCTGATCGGAGCGTTCGCGGCAGTGAACCAATCGGGCCTTCAGGCTGCTGCGCACGCCATGGCCGTGATGGGAATTGCCGGTGAAATGGCGGCTGAGGGCGCAACGGGGCCAGGCAGTTTTCAGCCGCGTTTTCTTGATGCCCTGTATCTATTGCGGGAACAGGACATCGAACGGCGTCTGCGAGCTGCTCTGGCATGAGAACTCCGGCTGACTGGCGCCTATACCTGGTGACGGACCGCCGCCTTGCCGGCCAGCGGCGGATCGAAGACGTGGTGTGCGCTGCCGTTCGCGGCGGAGTTACCGCGGTGCAGCTTCGGGAGAAAGAATGCAGCACCCGCGAGTTTGTCGAGCTGGGCCGGCGCTTGAAGGCGCTGCTTGCTCCGCTGGCAGTGCCGCTGGTCATTAACGACCGCGTGGACGTGGCGCTGGCCGTCGGAGCCGACGGCGTGCACCTTGGCCAGTCTGACATGGACTTGGCCGACGCACGCCGCCTACTGGGAGCCCGGGCTCTTATCGGCCTGTCGGTTGAGACAA
>CAYSBM010000061.1:4649-7579 GCA_964429095.1 uncultured Solibacteraceae bacterium
CCCTGGAGGCCGAGCGGCGGGAGGCGGACTATTTGGGGGGCAGGCCCGTGTTCCCGACGCCGACAAAGACCGATACGGCTCCAGCCTGGGGATTGGAAGGGCTGCGTAGGTTGCGGGAGGTCTCCCGCCACGTGCTGGTAGCGATTGGCGGCATCACGGCGGATAATGCGGGTGAGGTGGTGCGGGCCGGGGCCAGCGGCGTCGCCGTCGTGTCGGCTATCTGCGGCGCGGCGGATCCGGAGCAGGCGGCGCGCCGGCTACGGCGAGCTGTGGACCTGGCCCAAGGCGCGTAGAATCGCCTCGACATCGAATACCGCCCCACCCCAGCTTCCACCGCTCACCTGCTGCAAGGCGGCCCACAGACGTGTGGCCTCCGGTAAGCGCGGATCCGGCGCCAGGTCCGGATGAGGCGCGCGCGAGGCGAGCACTTCGGTGGCGTTTTCCACCGCCAGGTTGATGGATCCTTCCAGGCGCACTCGGTCGATTAGGATTTCGATGATGTCCCCGTCCCGCAGCTTGCCGATGGGTCCGCCGCCGAGCGCTTCGGGCGAGACATGGCCGATGCAGGCGCCGGTGGAGACGCCGCTGAAACGGGCGTCGGTGACTAGGGCGATGTGCTTGCCGAAGTCCAGGTATTTCAGAGCGCTGGGCAGTTGGAAGGTCTCCTCCATGCCTGAACCCAGAGGACCACGCCCGGCCAGCACTAGAACGTCGCCGGGTCTGATTTGGCCCGCTTTGACGGCTTCCACGGCCGAAGCTTCCGTGGTAAATACACGCGCCGGTCCCCGCTTGCGGTAGACTCCGCTGGCATCCACCACGCTGGGGTCGATGGCCGTGCATTTCACCACCGAGCCTTCCGGGGCCAGATTACCGGTGGGAAAGCAAACCGTGGAGGTGATGCCCCGGCGATGGGCCTGTTCAGGCGGGAAAATGACGTCGTCCGGATCGATGCCGTTTTTCTCCTTCAAGACCTCCCGCAGCTTGGCGCGCCGTTCAGAGTTTTCCCATTCGTCGAGATTTTCATCCAGTGTGCGGCCGCTGACGGTCATTACCTTGCCATCCAGCAGCCCGGCCCGCCTGAGGTGCAGCATCACCTCCGGCACGCCGCCGGCCAGGAATACTTCTACCGTCAGATGGTTGCGGGGACCGTTAGGCAGAGCATCGACCAGACGCGGCGTCCGCCGGTTGACATCGATCCAATCGGCGATGGTAGGGCGCGTCAAACCCGCCGAGAAGGCGATGGCGGGTAAATGCAGGATGAGATTGGTAGAGCCGCCGAAGGCCGCGTGCACCACCATAGCGTTGCGCACGGAAGCCTGGCTGAGGATGTCTCTTAGCGTGATCCCGCGCTCGATGAGCGACATCGCCGCACGGGCCGAACGCCGCGCCATGTCCGTCCAGATGGGGTGGCCGCTGGGGGCCAGCGCCGCATGCGGCAGCGTCATCCCCAGAGCCTCTCCCACCACTTGCGAGGTGGCCGCCGTGCCTAGGAACTGACAGCCGCCGCCAGCTGTAGCGCAAGCACGGCAAGCGGCGCGGGCGGCGTCTTCCAGTGTAATTTCGCCGTGGGAATAGCGCGCACCCACCGATTGCACCCGGCCCGCATCCTCGCCGTCCTGAGGTCCCAAAGTAACCCCGCCAGGAACCAGCACACATGCCAGGCCGCGGGCCCCGGCCAGGGCCATCATCATGGCCGGCAGCCCTTTGTCGCAGGTGGCCACGCCCAGCACGCCGCGCGCGGTGGGTAGCGAGCGGATCAGGCGGCCGAAAACCGTGGCGGCGTCGTTGCGGTAAGCCAGGCTGTCGAACATCCCCGCGGTGCCCTGCGTGCGGCCGTCGCAGGGGTCGGTGCAATAGCCGGCAAAAGGTATCGCGCCGCATTCTTTGAGTTCTCTCGCCGCCGCTTCCACCAGCAGGCTGACTTCATAGTGGCCCGTGTGATAACCCAGCGCAATGGGCGCGCCACCGGCGGCGCGCAAGCCGCCGTGCGTGCTCAGAATCAAGACTTCCGGCGCCCCGAGTTGGGAAGGATCCCAGCCCATGGCGGCATCCATGGTCCAGCCGAAAATGTCGCCGGAAGGGCGGTTGCGCAACATCGCCGGCGTCAGAGGCAGAGTCCCGGGCGGGCCCGCCACGCGGGTGCGCACATCGTAGAGAGGATTATTCATGATGAGCAGAGCCTCCAAGGTTCGCTAAAATTGAGTAGCACCATGGTGCATAGAGGGAATACCACTTGACGAATCCCAAACAAGGGTCCGTGGCCATTTATCCGGGCTCATTCGATCCTATCACTTACGGCCACCTGGATCTGATTGAGCGCGGTTCGCGCCTGTTCCAGCGCTTGATCGTCGCGATCCTCAGCAACGACGCCAAAGAGCCACTGTTCACGGTGGCCGAGCGCATGGAGATGCTGGCCCAGGAGGTGAAGGGTTACCCTAATGTGGAAGTGGACTCGTTCGGTGGGCTGCTGGTGGATTACGCTGCTGCACGCGGCGCCACAGCGCTTATGCGCGGCATCCGGGCTATTTCTGACTATGAATATGAATTGCAGATGGCCCTCATGAACCGCCGCTTGCGCCCTGAGATCGAAACCGTATTCCTCATGGCTGGGGAGGCTTACAGCTTTATCAGCTCCAGGTTGGTGAAACAGGTGATTGTGCTGGGCGGTAACATTTCTGGATTGGTGCCGCCTCTGGTGGAAGCCCGGCTTCGGGACCGGCTGCTTGGGGGCAAGAAGAGTTGATGGCGGGGATAAGGTTTTCCCAGCGTCTGGCGGCCATGCAACTGTCATCCACGGCGCAAGCCGCAGCGGCAGCCGAGCGTTTGCGCAGGCAAGGAGCCGACCTGGTGGCCTTGGGGGTCGGAGAACCGGATTTTCCCACCCCGGATACCGCCAAACAGGCCGCGTATGCGGCCCTCGAGCGCAATTT
>CAYSBM010000061.1:7589-11643 GCA_964429095.1 uncultured Solibacteraceae bacterium
TGGTTACCCGGCTGATGGATGTGATTGACCAGCTCAATGAGCGGTTGATGGTGCTAGAGCGAGCAGCAGAGCGAACGCGAGCGGCGGAATACCCCGTCAGCGGCGCGCCGGGGCTCCATGCGTCAACCCACAAGCATGGTGGGACGGACGAGGTGGCAACGGCCACACCGGCAGCGAATGCGGCCATCGAGCGCAATTTCACACGTTACACAGCCATCGTAGGCATACCTGAGCTGCGGGAAGCGGTTTGCCGCCGCCATGCCTCCGATTTCGGTTCGCGCTACACGGCCCAGGAGTGCATGATTTCGGTGGGCGGCAAGCACGTTATCTTCAACGCCGTCCAGGCTCTGGTGGATGCGGGAGAGGAAGTTGTGATCCCGGTTCCTTTTTGGGCGACTTACCGCGACGTCGTGGAATACGCCGGAGGCCGGCCGGTGTATGTCGAAACACGGGAAGCAGAAGGTTTTCGCGTGTCAGCCGCCATGTTGGACGCTGCTCTGCCGCCGCGCACCCGCATGATTATTGTCAACTCACCTTCGAACCCCACCGGAGCCGTGGTCCCCGCCGGGCAGTTCAGCGCGATATTGGACTTGGCGCGGGCGCGGGGAATCTGGGTGTTGAGTGACGAGAGCTACGCACGCCTGGTTTATGAAGCCCCGCTCTATTCGGCCGGATCGCACCTGGCGGCGCGCGAGAACCTGGTGATCTCCGGTTCGGTTTCAAAGACCTACGCCATGACGGGTTGGCGCATCGGCTACGCATTGGCGCCGGAGCCGGTGATCCGCGCCATGACCCGTCTGCAAAGCCACACCACGACCAACCCGGCGTCAGTGGCGCAGGCGGCGGCGCTGGAGGCCCTCAGCGGTCCCCAGGATTCGGTAGCCGCCATGCTGGTTGAGTACCGGCGGCGCCGTGACTATGTGGTGTCCCGGTTGCAGAGCATGCCCGGCGTCGCGGTCCGCCCGCCGGAAGGGGCTTTTTACGCCTATCCGAACGTCGGGGAAGCCATGCGGCGGTTGGGGTGCGCAACGGCATCCGAATTCGCCTCGCGCCTGCTGGAGCAAGCGTTGGTTGCGGTAGTGCCCGGCGACGCTTTTGGCAGCTTGGAACATGTACGGATCTCGTATGCGGCGTCGATGGCCGCTCTGGAACGCGGCATGGACCGGCTGGAGAGATTTGTTGGGAGCGCCTAGACATGACGGTTACCCCGGTGCGGCTGGCGCCGAGGGCGATTGCCAAGGTGTGGGGCGCCACTCAGTTGGAGCCTTGGCATCGCGACACGGTCGAAAAGACTGGTGAGATCTGGCTGGAGCACCCGCAGGGCTTTAGACTGCCGGTGCTGGTGAAGTTCTTGTACACGAGCGAGGCCTTGTCGGTACAGGTGCATCCGGACGATGATTCCGCCCGCCAGCACGGGCACCTTTGCGGCAAGACTGAAATGTGGGTGATCCTACGGGCCGCTGCCGGCGCGCGAATCGCCCATGGATTGCGCGAACCTGTCACGCGCGATCGCTTGCGGGAAGCGGCGCTGTCGGGCGAGATCGAACGCCTGCGCGAGGGGAAGCCGGTCGCGGCGGGGGCCGGGCGGTTGCCTCCGGCGGGCGTGGTTCACGCTATTGGCCCCGGCCTGGCGCTTTGCGAGATACAGCAGAATTCCGATGTCACCTACCGCCTCTACGATTACGGGCGCCCACGCCCGTTGGAGATTGAGAAGGCGGTGGAGGTAGCGCATCTCGGTCCTGCGCCCCCGCCCGTAGTCCCCGCCCGTTTGGGGCCGGGACGCGAATTGCTGGCCTGTTGCGAGCAGTTCAGGGTGGAGCGGCTGCGTCTGGAAGCCCAGACAAGCCTCGAGATTGCGTGCAATGCAGTCCTGATTGTTCTGGAAGGAAGGGGAACTGTCGGCAGCGAGGCTTTCCATCCGGGCGCCGCGTGGTTGATTCCGCAGGACCAGCGCTGCGCCGTGCGGGCGGCAGACGCCGCGACGCTGTTGTGGGTGGGCTTGGGGCCGGTTGCGAGCAGGACGCCACTGGTATGAGGGGGGCCGAACTGTTATAACGATAGAAACTTCGCGCATGTCCAGCCAAGAGCCTCGCATTGATGTCGAGCAGGTGATGCAGCAGATCCGGGAACGGGTGCGCCAGCGGTATGCGCTGGCGCCGAGGTTGAGCGCAACCCCGGCCAGCGCACCGCTGGCCGCAGCCGGGTTCAACGCCTTGCGCCGTATGATCGACCATGCGCGGCGCTGCGCCGCCGCCATTGGCGCGCCGCCTCCGCGGCCGCCTACTCTGCGCGGCCGGGTTGGCGCCGTTCTAGTGAGACTCGTCCGGCGCATGCTGTTCTGGCACACGCCGCAGATTGCGGATTTCAGCGAAGCCACTTTGCGGGTTATCGAGGAACAGGTGGCGGCGCTGGAAAGCATCTCCATGCGTCTCCACCTGCGTCTGGTGGAGTTGGAACGTCTGGCCGGTGAGGCGTCCAATGAGGGCGCCGGCGGAGAACGCCCCTAGCTGGCGCCATGCGTAAGCCGCCGGTCTATATTCTCACGCCCAGCCTTATGCCTCACGACGCCATCGGCAACGATGTGCGCGGCATGACTGCGGCTCTGCGCGAAGCCGGCTACAAGACCGAGGTGTACGCCGAAGAGATTCACAGGGCATGCCTGGATCAGGCACGCCCGCTGGCTTCAGGCGGGCTCCGCAAGTGGCGGAATCCCCGCGCCATCCTGATTTATCACCACTCCATGGCTTGGCCGAAAGGCGAGCAGATCCTGGAGGCCGCCTTTGCCAAGGTCATTATCCGTTATCACAACATTACTCCGGCGCGTTGTTTCTCGCGCTACTCGGAGGCGCATTATCGCGCTTGTAAAGACGGAGAAGCCAGCACCCGCCGCCTGGCGCGGCTTGGGGACGCCTGGTTTTTGGGCGCCTCCGGGTTCAACTGCCGGGAGTTGGTCCGCCTTGGCGCGCCGGAGACCAGGACCGCCGCACTGGCGCCCTTCCACGTGATCGCGGATTTGTTGCAAGTACCCTTCGATCTTCCGGCGCTCAACCGCTTTAAGGACGGGGCGACGAACATTCTCTTTGTCGGCGGACTGAAACCGAATAAAGGGCATCTTCGCGCCTTGGCCGTTCTGGACCAATACCGGCGCTCGACAGGTTTGCGAGCCCGTCTCATTTTCGCCGGCCAAGTGGATCCGCGCCTGTCAAGCTATCAACTCGAACTAGCGAAGGAAACCGAAGCGATGCGCCTGGCCGGCCAGGTGGTTTTCACCGGAATGGTGACGCCCTCTGAGTTGCGTAGCTTGTACACGCTGGCTGACGTCTTCCTGTCGCTGAGCGAGCATGAAGGCTTCTGCGTGCCGCTGGTGGAAGCTATGTTTTTTCGCTTGCCGATTGTAGCCTGGGGCGCCGCCGCCGTCGGAGAAACCGTGGGCCGGGCAGGGCTGGTTTGGGATGAGTACGACGTCGGCTGTTTATCGGAATCCATTCATGCCGTAGCGGAGAACCCGGAACTGGGCCGGCGGCTTGCGACGGAAGGGTTTCGCAGATATCAGGACTGCTACCGGCTGGAAATCCTCCGGGAACGGTTCCTGTGGGCCATCGAGCGCATATGCCGCGGGGAGTTGCTGAAATGACGCGGCTGGCTTTTGTCGTCCAGCGCTACGGAGAAGGGGTCACCGGCGGCAGCGAGATGATGTGTAGGTCCATCGCCGAGCGCCTGGCGCCGTACGCCGCGCTGGAGGTGCTAACCACCTGCGCTGTGGACTATTCGACTTGGGAGAACCACTTCCCAGCGGGTGTGGAAACGCTCAACGGCGTTACGGTTCGCCGGTTCCCTGTCGACCGGCCGCGGGATAGCGCCCGCTTTGAGTGGTTGTCGGGGCGTGTATTGAATCAAGCCCACAGTGAGGCTGATGAAATCGAATGGATGCGCGAACAAGGACCGTTGTCGGCGCCGCTGTTGGATTATCTGCAAGCTCACGGCAACCAGTACGACCTGTTCGTCTTTTTCACCTACCTCTATGCCACCACCTGCTTTGGGCTGCCGTTGGTGG
>CAYSBM010000062.1:0-11626 GCA_964429095.1 uncultured Solibacteraceae bacterium
GCCGCGGGTGCAACTTGGCCACGGACCGGAAAAAAAGCCCGTCCAGCGCCATAGCGTAGTACACCCGCGCACCGGCCAGGATCATCCCGTTCAGGCAACCAAAGGTTGAAATCATGATAGCGGCGGCCATCAACTGAACCGCGGCCGGACCGAGAATTCTGCCGGCTGCGGCGGTCGCCACGCGGTCTTCGGCGGCATGCTGAAAGGCGTCGAAGGGCAGCGCGTAGAGATAGACGAAATTTGTCGCCAGATACAGCAGCGACACCACGCCGACGCCGATGGCCAGCGAAAGAGGCAAGTTCCGCTGCGGGCGCCGCACTTCGCCCGCGGTGAAGGTGACATTGTTCCAAGCATCGGAGGAAAACAGCGCGCCTACCATAGCCACCCCGGTAAGGCGGATGGCGTTCCAGGACCAATCGGCATTGCGCCAGAAGGCGCCGAAGTTTTCCTCTACTGCTTGTCCGTTACGCCCGAAGACAAATCCCAGACCGATCAGGCCAAGCACTGCTCCAGCTTTGGCGAAGGTAAAGATGTTCTGCACCGCGGCGCCTGAGCGGATACCTCGCGTGTTCACCCAAGTGAGGAAAACGATGACCGCGATGGCCAGCAGTTGCTGCGTGCTGATTCCTAAGGGACCCCAGCGCACCAGATAACTGGAGGCCGAGACGGCAGGGAAAAAAACTCCGCAGAACTTGGCGAACGCAACGGCCACGGCGGCCAGGGTTCCGGTTTGTATGACCGTGAACAGGGTCCATCCGTAAAGAAAGCCGAACAGGGGTCCGAATGCTTCGCGGAGATACACGTATTGCCCGCCGGCTTTTGGCATGGCAGCGGCCAATTCCCCATAGCTCAGTGCAGCGATGATGGTCAGGACCGCGGTGACCACCCAGGTCATGATCATCAGCGCGGGCGAGTTTACCTGCCGGGCGATATCAGCCGGCACAATGAAGATCCCCGAGCCGATCATGGAACCCATAACGATAGTGGTGGCGGAAACCAGCCCGAGGCCTTTGACCAAGCCGTCATTGTTCATTCCGCGATCGTTTCCCGCCATTGGTTGATCCTCGAGGTCAAAGCCGGCAGCGTTGCCGGCTCCGGGTACAGGTCCCCAATCACGGCCACCGAATCGGCGCCGGCAGCCAGCACCTGGCTTGCGTTAGCCCGGGTGATGCCGCCGATAGCCACCAAAGGCTTGGCGGTGAGTGTGCGCAGCCGCTTCAGTTGCTCCACGCCGACCAAGGGGGCAGGGTTCTCTTTGGTGGAGGTCACAAAAATGGGGCCGACAGCCAAATAGTCCACCGGCTCGGCGCAGCCCGCGGCCAACTGTTCCGTATTGTGCGTCGAATAGCCGATGAGAACATCCGGTCCCAGCAGACGGCGCGCCTCTGAGGGCGGCAGGTCGTGCTGGCCCAAGTGCACTCCCGCGCCGAGCAGCGCGGCCATGTCGGCGCGGTCATTCACGACAAGGAGCGCGCCGTGTTGGCGGCACAGCCGGGCCAGCGCTTGGGCCATCTCGTAAACACCTCGCGAAAAGTGCGTTTTATGGCGAAACTGCAAGATGCGCGCGCCGCCCTCAAGCAGAACCCGGGCGGCATCCACCACGCTCAGGCCTCTGCGCGCCAGCAGCGCCGTGTCTAGAATCGGGTAGAATCGCGGCAGCTTCATTGGAGGTGTTTGGCAAACCACCCGGCGGTGCGGCGGTAGGCGTCGGCCAGCGTTTCGTCACGCACAAAACCGTGGTTCTCCTCCGGGTAGTAAATGTGCTCGAAATTCTTGCCTTCGTGGATCAGTTTTTCGGTCAGTTGCACCGCATCCTGGAACAACACGTTGTTATCGATCATCCCATGAACGATCAGGAGCGGATTCCTAAGCAGCGAGGAAAAGTGGATGGGGGAGCTGCGGCGGTAGGCCTCCGGGTTGCTTGCTGGCGTATTCAGGCGCTCCGTGGTGTAGTAGGCATTGTAGTTCTCCCAGTCGTTCACTGCGGCCCAGCTCACCCCGGCGCGGAAGGTGTCAGGCGCCTGGAACATGGCCATGTTGGTCATGAACCCTCCGTAACTCACTCCCCAAATTCCAACGCGCTGCATATCCACGTTGCCCAATTCACGCAGGTAATCGACGCCGCCCAGCACGTCGCCCAAGTCCGGCCCGCCCAGGTGAAGATAGACGTCCGTGCGCCAATCGCGGCCGTAACCGGAACTACCGCGGTAGTCCAGGTCCAGCACGACGTAGCCTTGGTGCGCCAAATAGCAGTTGAAAGCAAAACGCATTTCGTTATAGCTGCCCCATTGCTTCAGGACGCTGGTGGCGTAGCCGGAACCGTGTATGAACAGCACCGCCGGCCTTCGAACCGCACTCTTCTCTTCCAACCGGTAGCCGGGCGGGACCAGGATTTTCGCCGCCACCATCTTCCGGTCAAAGCGGGATGGAAAACGGACAAATCGCGTATCGGGCCAGGCGTAGGTCTCAAAACCGGGTTGCGGCGAAACTGTTACGCGTTGGCCGTCCACATATAGATCCAGCGGGTGGCGCAAATCGGCCAGGAGCCTGGCGATGTGCCGGCCGTCTTCGGAAACCAGCCCCGTGTTGATGCCCTCCCGGCTGGAGAGCTTGAGTTTGCCGGAACCGTCCGGACGAATGCGGAACAAATGCCGCTCGGCCGTGTTGACTTCCGTGGAAGGATAGTAAATCGAGTCTCCAATCCATTGCGGATCGAAGGAAAAGAACTCGGCCCGCACTTCAAACGCGCCGCGGGTCAATTGCCGCGGCTCGCCGCCAGCGGTGGAAGCGATTTAAAGGTGCGACCAGCCGTCCCGCTCGCTGGTGACCAGGACTTGCGGCGACTCCGCAGCCCCGCCGGCCCAGGTGTGGTTCACCCATTTGGCGTCTTGTTCTTCATGCACCACCACGGCCTTGCCCGTATCGCGGCTGATCACCAGTACCTGGCGGCGCTTCATGGATGGGTGTGTTATGCACAGGAGCAGCTTAGAGGAGTCGGGGCTCCATTGGGGCATATCCAGGTACACGCGTTTATCCAGCGTTCCGGTGTCGAGCAACCGTGGTTTCCTCCCATCGAGGCCGATGACATACGCCTCCACCTCCTGCGGCTCATCACCCGCCACACTGCGCGGAAACGGGTGCGCCTTCACAAACCGCCCTGAATAATTCGGGATCAGCGCTTCGCGGCCCTCGCCCCGGCGCACCAGATAGACGAACCAGCGGCCGTCCGGCGACCAACTCCAGCCGGACAACCGCCCCCCCTCTATGTTTGTCACTTGCCATAGTTGGCCGTTTGCGAGGTCTTGAACGAACAGTTCGCCTGAGCGCGCGTAGGCGAGTCTGGTCCCCTCCGGTGAGAAGTGCGGCGAGCTTTCCACCGCCTTGGTGCGCGTCAGCCGGAAGGGCGCTTCCAAGCCGCTGGTAGGGACCAGATACAGATCGCCCTGGTGGCTGAAGACGACTCTGGAGCCGTCCCGGGCCACGTCGAAATCCCGTATCCCTTCAGCGGGCGGCAGGTAGGCGCGCAGCCGCGGGTCTCTTTCTGGTTCGCCGGCGGTCAGTTCGTCCTTCTGGTTTACGAAATCGGTGAGCCGCACCAGCTTCCGCTGGCGCGCGTGGTAAGCGTAGAGAGCCATGCAGGCACGGCCGTCCGCATTCCAGGCAAAGATCAGAGTGGGCGCCTGCCTGGCCCAGGTGAGTTTGCCCGGCGCCGTACCCCAAACGAAAGGGCGCGTGTAGAGCCGTTCAATGGACCACGGCTGGGCCAGGCTCAATAAGGGCGCCACAAGCAGCGCGAAAAGTAAACGCATGGTGCCGATCTGCCCATGATAGCGCTGTACACTATTGGTTTCGGAGGCGCATTGCATACACACCGCGAGCCGCGCTCTACAGGAAGGGTCTTGAAATGGTCTCTGGCGCTCACCGCGGCGTTCGTCATCATCGAATTTGCGGCCGGCCTGAAGGCGCAGAGCCTGGCCTTGCTCTCCGATGCCGGGCATAATGTGACCGACGCGCTGGCGCTGCTGCTGGCCTGGTTCGCCTTTCACATCGAAAAGAAGCCCCCTGATGCGGTGAAGACGTATGGCTATCACCGCGCCGGCGTACTGGCGGCCTTCATCAACGCCCTGGCGTTGCTGGTGCTGTGTGGCTTCATTTTTCACGAGAGCTACCACCGGCTGATCCAGCCGCCCGTGGTGGATGAAACCACCATGATCGTAGTCGCCGCGCTCGGCTTGGCGGTGAACGTCGCGATTATGTTAGGGCTTCGGCGGGATTGCGCCACCGACATCAACATCCGCAGCGCCTTCATACACATGCTCGGCGACGCGCTCGGTTCGGTGGCCATCATCGCCGGCTCAATTGGCATCCGCTTGACGGGCTGGCAGCGCATCGATCCGGCGTTGTCGATTCTCATCGGCGCTTTGATTATCTGGACGGCTTGGGACATCGTCCGGGAATCGCTCAATATTCTGCTGGAAGGCGTGCCGTAAGGACTGAATCTTTAGAAAGTTGTGGACTCCTTGCGCAGCGTTGAGGGCGTAGTGAATGTTCATCACGTGCACATCTGGAGCCTCGGCTCCAACGTTCACGCGCTGAGCTGCCACGTGGTCATCGGCGATCTTCCGCTTTCTGAGAGCTGTGTCATCTTGAAGCGCCTGAACCAGATGTTGCACGACCGTTTCGGCATACACCATACCACCGTACAATTCGAACACCCCGGCTGCACGGCGTGTTCGAATGGCTGTTGGGTCCCCTACGAACCGCCATCCTGAAATGCGCCGCCGCTACCAGCGGTCCAGACCTTCGGTCAGTTCGATGTAAGTGCCCCAGGGGTCGGTAAGGAATGCGAGGCTGATGCCCAGTGAATCGACCCGCTTGTATGGGACGTCGAATCTTACGCCGTTCGCTTCCAGTTTCTTGCAGAAATCTTCGAGGTGCTTGCCTTCGAAACCGATGTGATCGAGCGTACGGCCCCGGGTGGGCGCCGAGCCGGCTTTAAAGTCGGTGAAAGTCAGATTTACCCCCGGTATGTTGACTGCTTCGAATTTATTCCGCATGCCGGGTTGGCCCCCGAATGTCTTGGCGTACCACTGTTGCATCGCCACCGTGTCCGGATGGCAGAAGTGTATGTGATGGCTGGCGGCGTTGGCCTTGAGTTTGGGGTTGTTCATGACTTCCACCTTCACGTTGTCCGGCCCGTAGATGAAAATGCCCGCCGCGTCCCGCCCGGGTTCCGGTATGTCAAAGCCGGCCGCCTTCAGTCGCCGCAACGTGGTCTTCACATCGCGAACCTCAACAGCGAAGTGATTTACCACGGAGCCTTCCGAGGCGCCCGAGGCGTCGGCTTCTTGCAGCAGCAGGAGGCCGCTGTTGAAGCGGTAGACCTCGAGCGGCCCGTGCCTGACCGGCGTGGTTTCCAGCAGCGTAGCCCAGAATTTCTCGTGTGCGGCGATGTTCAGCGTACGTATATGAACGTGTCCCATGCAAACGCCAGCCGCATTCGGTTCCGCAAGTTGAGCCATTCCCACAGTGGTGATGCAGATTGCACCCATCAACGCCAAGCTGATCTTCATAGCTAACAGGATAGGCTATTTCTTCGGCGCCGGGATGGCGTCGCCCAGGTTCATCGATCCGCCGCCCTCGCTCACATAGTTGCGGTTCCAGGCCGGGATTTCCACCACGACGTCCCCTTTCACCACACACTGGCAGCCCAGACGCGAGCGCAGGGTCAGGTCTGCGGCCATGTCCAGACGGTCGGCTTCATCGTCTTCCATGGGAGAGAGGTTGGCTTCGCCTTCTTTCACCACCACATGGCAGGTGGTGCAGGCGCAATTGCCGCCGCAAGCGTGTTCCAAGTGAATCCCATGGTTCAGCGCGATGTCCAGCAGCGACATCGGCTTGCCGTGCTCGCTGTAGGGCATGGTCTCCGGATCGACTTCCACGGTGATGTTGGCGGGAAGGAAGGTTACTCGTGGCACACTCTCATTGTAGCGCAATATTGGACCAAAGAGGTCCTACATCGCCTTCCAACCGCCCCGGCACGGTCCATGCGATATATACTCTTGTGGATGGCGATTACCCGCCGGGGCTTCGGTGTTGCTCTGGGCTTGTGCGCGGTGCGCCTGCCGGCCAGCGCGCAGCGGTCTGAAAAGCCCAACATTGTTTTCCTTCTGGCGGACGACCTGGGTTGCGGCGACCTGGGTTGTTACAATCCCGGCTGCAAGTTCGAGACGCCGAACATTGACCGGCTGGCGCGCGAGGGCGCACGCTTCACCGACGCGCACTCGGGTTCCGCCGTCTGTTCTCCCACCCGCTACGGCCTGCTTACCGGCCGCTATGCCTGGCGCACGCGTCTCAACCGCCACGTACTCAGGCCTTACGATCCGCCCTTGATCGAAGCCGGCCGGCTCACTTTGCCCGAGATGCTGCGGCGGCACGGCTATTACACGGCCTGCATCGGCAAATGGCATCTGGGCTGGGACTGGCCGCGCATGGAGGACCGCATCGATTTCCGGTCCGCGATTTTCGGCGGACCCACTTCCTGCGGCTTCGACTACTATTTCGGAGTTGATGTTCCGAATTATCCTCCCTATTGCTTCATCGAAAACCACCGCATGCTGGGAGAACCCACGGCGCGGAAAACGGCTTCTGATCTGGACGGCGTGCCGGGTCCGATGCTGCCGGGCTGGAGGTTTGAGGACGTGCTGCCACGGCTCACGGCTAAGGCAGTGGAACACATTGGGCAACGTGCGCAGTCCAGCCAGCCGTTCTTTCTATATTTTCCGCTTACTACGCCACACGAACCGAGTCGCCCCTCGGAACGCTTTCAAGGCAAGAGCGGCAGCAACGCCTGGGCGGATCTCATGCTGGAAACCGACTGGGCTGTGGGAGAGGTGCTGGCAGCTCTGGACCGGAACAAGCTGGCCCGAAATACGCTGGTGATCTTCGCGGGAGACAACGGCCACACCGGCTATGCCGGCCTGAAAGAACTGCTAGCCTCGGGGCACAAGCCGTGCCGGGACTTGCGCGGGTACAAGGCGTCCATTTAGGAGGGGCGACATCGCGTTCCCTTCCTGGCGCGCTGGCCGGGAAAGATCCGGCCCGTAAGAGTCAGCCTCGAACTGATCTGTTTGAACGATACCATGAGAACCTGCGCCTCCATCGTCGGTGCGCGGTTGCCAGCCACTGCGGCCGAAGATAGCTGCGACATTCTTCCGGAGCTGCTTGGAAGCGTTTCTAGCCGGAACTCTTCCCGCGCCGTGGTACATCACTCTGGCAGCGGCGTCTTCGCGATTCGCCGTGGCCCCTGGAAGCTCATTCCCGAGCAAGCCTCGCCGG
Organism: uncultured Solibacteraceae bacterium; assembly: GCA_964429095.1. Lineage (GTDB taxonomy): Bacteria > Acidobacteriota > Terriglobia > Bryobacterales > Bryobacteraceae > JAJFUV01. The sequence continues at coordinate 7,339 of CAYSBM010000062.1, forward strand.
ATCAACCTGGGCTCGTCCGCCCCGGCGAGCTGTACAACCTCGAGGAAGATATTTCCGAGAGCCGCAACTTGATTGGCGAACATCCAGCCCTGGTGGGGGAATTATCCGCTTTGCTGGAAAAATACCGGTGGGAAGGGCATTCCCAATAAGCTGGTCCCACCGGGCTATCACGGTTTCTTCAACTATGTAGGAGGGTCTTATGACGCATTTCGATTCGGGCATTACGCGGCGCTGGTTCACCATGGCGTCGCTGGCGAATCTCTCCGTCCTCACGCGCTACGCCTCCGGATCCGGTGACAGCGCCGGTCCCTGGTCCGGACCGGCGCTGGTGAGGACCGTTTTTCTGATCAGCCAGAGGCCTACCTGGCCCCGGCCGGACGTGGACGCGCAACAGGAGATGGCGGCGATCCGTGCACAACTGGATGAACTCGCTGCGCGTCATCCGGGCAGGGTGCGTTATACGGGCGGCGACTTGCTGCGTGAAGGCGCCGATATTTCTGGCTGGATTGACAAGGCCAAAGACGCGGACGTGGTCCTGGCGTTCAATTTGAGCAGTGGATTGGGCCCCATCCTGCAAAAGGTCGTGAGCACGCGCCGTCCCACGCTCTTGTTTTCCCGGCCTTACGCAGGCCACTCCTGGACAACGTTCTCCGATTTCGCCAAGCAGGGCATCCCGGCCGACGTGATTGCCAGCAGCGATTTCGGCGAACTGGATGTCTATGTGCCGCTGTTTCGCACCATCCACTTCCTGCGCAACAGCAAGGTGATGCTGGTGTCGCCCCCGGACAGGCCGCGGCGTGCGGAAGAATACACGTCCCGTTTTGGCACCTCGTTCGTCTATCCTAGCTACGCGGACCTCAAGGAAGCCTTCGAGAGGGCGGACATGGCCGCGGCGCGCCGCGAGGCTGCGGCCTTCACCCAGGCGGCGTTGAGAGTGGTGGAGCCGTCTGAAGCCGAGGTGGCCGATTCGTTCCGCTTGTACTACGGCATAGCTGAGTTCATGCGCCGCCAGAAAGCCACTGCCTTCGCCATCGACTGCTTGGGGGGTTTTGCGCGCGGCGAACTGCCCGCTTATCCTTGTGTGGCCTTTTCGAGGCTGAACGATGCCGGCCAGTTCGGAGTCTGTGAGTGTGATCTGGCCTCCACTATGACGCAGATGCTGGTGACTTCGTTTTCCAATATGCCTGGGTTTGTGACGGATCCGGTATTCGACACCAGCCGCAACGAAGTGATCCACGCCCATTGTGTGGCCGCGACGCGCCTGGCCGGAATCGGTGGACCGGCGTCGCCTTACCTGGTTCGTTCGCACCTGGAAGACAATAAAGGCGTCTCGATGCAGGTGCTGGCTCCTGAGACCGGGACGGTGACGGTGGCGCGCTTCGCCAGCGCCGGCAAGTTTCTGATCTCGACGGCGGAAGTCATCGGCAACGCGGATGGCCCACGCGGGTGCCGCACCAAGATCCGCACCCGGGTGAGCGATGCGCGCAAGTTCCTGCGCGCTTATTCGGCCGGCCTGCACCGTGTCCTGTTCTACGGCGACCACACCGAAAATGTGGAGCGGCTCGGCCGTTTGACCGGTTTTCAAGTGGTGCGCGAGATCTGAGCCGCAGTAAGGGCGCTGCTGCACGGATTGCTATACTTTTCTTAGTGTTTCTGCTCATTGAAAAACGCATAGAGGAGGCGGTGTCCGCGTACTTGCGCCAGCATTACGGATGGGACGCGCCCTGCTCGCTGGAACAACCTAAACAGACCGATTTCGGCGAAATCGCCCTGCCGGTGGCCTTCCACTTGGCCCGCCGGTTGAAAAAACCCCCGAAGGAGATTGCGCAAGCTCTGACTGCCGGGCTTGGCCACATACCGGGCGTGGCGGCCCTCGAGGTGGCGGGCAACGGCTATATCAATGTGCGTTTCGACCGTGGGTACTACGCCGCGGGACTGCTTGATGAATCCTTCCGCGCTCCAGTCAGACGTTCGGAAAAGATCATTGTCGAGCACACCAACATCAATCCGAATAAGGCGGCGCACATCGGGCATCTGCGCAACGCCGTGCTCGGCGACACATTTGTGCGCATGCTGCGCTCGACGGGAGCCCAGGTCGAGGTGCAGAACTACATCGACAACACCGGCGTGCAGGTGGCCGATGTCGTAGTGGGTTTCCACTATCTCGAACACCTCGGCGCCGGCGAAGTGCGGGCTTTGATCCAGGACCCTTCGGTTCGCTTCGACTATCTCTGCTGGGATCTCTATGCGCGCGTGTCGGCTTATTATGAAGCCCATCCGGAAGCGCTTGAGTGGCGCCAGCAAACGCTGCACGCTATCGAAGCCGGCGCCGGACCGCTGGCCGAGCTGGGGCACATAGTATCCGACGCTATTGTCAACGCGCACCTGGCCACCATGTGGCGGCTCGGGATCGCCTACGACGTGCTCCCGCGGGAGAGCGAAATCCTCCATCTCAAGTTTTGGGCCACGGCTTTCGAACTGCTCAAACAGCGTCAGGCGATCTATCTGGAGACCGAGGGGAAAAACAGCGGCTGCTGGGTCATGCCGGCAAGCGCTTTCAAAGAGGACGCCGGCGATGACTCCAGCAAAGTGATTGTGCGCTCCAACGGCACGGTCACTTATGTGGGCAAGGATATCGCTTACCAGCTCTGGAAGTTCGGCCTTCTCGGAAAGGACTTCCACTACCGGCGCTGGAGCCAGTATCCGGATGGCCGCTGGGTTTGGGTCACCAGCACCGAGCCAGCCGCCGATGGCACTCCCACTTTCGGCGGAGCAACACGGGTCTACAACGTAATCGATTCACGGCAAAGCTACTTGCAGGACGTGGTGGTTGCCGGGCTGCGCGCCCTCGGCTTCCACGAGCAAGCCGAACGCTCTATACACTTTTCCTACGAGATGGTGGCGCTCTCGCTCCGCTGTGCGGCGGAACTGGGAATCGCGATTCCGGACGAAGATCGCCAGCGGCCCTACGTCGAAGTCTCCGGCCGCAAGGGGTTAGGCGTCAAAGCCGACGATCTCATCGACAAGCTGATGGAGGAGGCACGGCGCGAAGTGGATTCGCGCCACCCGGACGCCAGCCCGGAGGAGCGGCAACAAGTGGCGTGCGAAATTGCCGTGGGCGCTTTGCGCTATTTCCTGCTGAAATACACGCGCAACACCGTGATCGCCTTCGATTTTCAGGAGGCCCTCAGCTTCGAGGGTGAAACCGGCCCGTATGTGCAGTATGCCGCGGTCCGCGCCCGAAATATCCTGCGCAAGCTGGTTGAGCGCGGCGGGTCGTTGCCGGATTTCCGCGCTGAACTCGGCCGGGAAGCTTTCGCCCGTCATCTTGCCGACGAGAATTGCTGGCAGCTCCTGCTGGCGGCCTCCAAAGCCGACGCGGCCATCGAGCGCGCCGTCGCCAGTGGCGAGCCGGCCCATGTGGCGAAGTATGCCTTTCAGCTCGCGCAAGCCTTCAATGCCTTCTATCACGAGTACCCTGTTCTGCAAGAGGAAGACCCGGGGAAAAGGGTGTTCCGGTTGTGGATGACGGATTATTTCCGCAGGCAATTGGAGGGCACGCTGGACATTCTGGGGATCAGTGTGCCCGAATATATGTAGCGTTCCTATTGAACGGCGGTTTCAAGAGGGCATCCATGATTTCAAAAGACTCCTTCGGCGCCCGCGCCACCTTGGAGGTGCGCGGCGCACGTTATGAATATTTCAGTCTCGAGGCGTTGGAGAAGTCCGGAGTGGGCAACCTTTCGCGGCTTCCCTACTCGATCCGCGTCCTGCTGGAGAATCTTCTGCGCCACGAGGACGGCCGCTCCACTACGGCCGATGACATCGAATTCGTCGCCCGCTGGGACGGCGCGCCGGTGGAAAAGGAAATCAACTTCATGCCGGCCCGCGTGCTCTTGCAGGATTTCACCGGCGTGCCGGCGGTGGTGGATTTGGCCGCCATGCGCGACGCTCTGAAGAAAATGGGCGCCGACCCGGCGCGCGCCAACCCGCTGCTCAAAGCTGACCTGGTGATCGACCACTCCGTACAGGTCGACCAATACGGAACCCCGGACGCTTTCAGCGTCAACGCCCTGCTGGAATTCCAGCGCAACCGGGAGCGCTATGCGTTCCTGCGCTGGGGCCAGTCCGCTTTTCGTAACTTCCGCGTGGTGCCGCCCGATACGGGCATTGTGCACCAAGTGAACTTGGAATTTCTTGCGCCCGTGGTCTTTACCTCCCAGGCGGACGGCCGCGTGATGGCTTACCCCGATACCGTGGTGGGCACCGACTCGCACACCACCATGAT
>CAYSBM010000063.1:0-11567 GCA_964429095.1 uncultured Solibacteraceae bacterium
CACGCGGACCTTCTCAAGCAGCATCTTGCTGAGCTTTTCCGAGCTCTTCTCGTATGCCGAAAAATCCGGAAAGCAATAGAAGGTGCCGTTGGGTTTGACAACCCTGAGGTTGGGAATCATGTTCAAGCGGCTGACCATGACGTTGCGGGCGTTTTCCAGCGTCATGCGCAAGCCGTCGATGGAGCTTTGCACGCCGGTCAAGGCTCCCACGGCGGCCCATTGGGACGGGGTGGCAGGACCGGAGGTCTGCTGCGACTGGATGTTGGTCATGGCCTGAACGATTTCTCTGGCGGCCACGGTCCAGCCAATGCGGAAACCGGTCATGGCGTACATTTTCGAGACGCAGTTGATGACGATCAGCTTGGAATGCTCGCTGAAGTCCTTGGCAAACTCATAGCAGTTGACTGGGGCCAGTCCGTCGAACACCAGGCGGTTGTAGGTGTCGTCCATGATCAGATAGAGGCCCTTCTTTTCACAGAACTGGACCATTTCGGCGATGAAATCTTTCTTGTACATCACGCCGCTAGGGTTGTTCGGGCTGTTGATAATGATGGCTTTGGTATAGGAACCGACCAGGTTGGCAAACTCCTCAACGGTGGGGTGGAAGCTGCCGTCTTCAGGCGTCACCACCACGGGCACGCCGCCGGCAAGTTTGACCATTTCCGGGTAGCTCACCCAGTAGGGCGCAGCGAAAATGACCTCTTCCTTGGGCTCGAGGATAGTTTGCAGAGCCACCATGATGGACTGCTTGGCGCCGCTGGAAACGATTACATTCGCGGGCGTAACCACGCGGTTATAGTTTTCCTCGGTATAGCGGATGATGGCCTTCTTAAGCGAAGGAATGCCGTCGGCGGGCGAGTAACGCACTTCGCCTGTGACCATCATCGAACTTGCCGTTGTGATGGCATCGATCGGCGCTCTGCCTTTGGGCTCGCCGCCGCCAAGGTGAATGACTGGTTCGCCTTTGTCCCTGAGAATGGCTGCCGTCTCGTTCAGCTTCAGGGTGGCGGATTCTTTGATTGATCTTGCAAGTTGGCTTATACTCATCCGCTACCAGTTTCCTCTCATTTGAGAATTGTGTGTGCTTTATGTGGTCCGGCTTGACTCCTGTGGCAAGGCGTGGGCCGGCCTGAATTCAGGACATGGACATCCCCACCTACACAACTCCCTCTGCTCCAGTGTCCATCATTTTAAGTTTCTGTCATGATACAACAGATGAATCCAAGGCTCAAGCCACTCCGCAAGAATCCGTTTACAACGGTAGCTTTACTGCTGGCCTGTATGGCGGCTCTTCCAGGGGGCTGCCTGCTGGCCGCTACGGCCTTACGGTTTTATTTTGCGCATGCCCCTGAAACCGACCGCCACGGCGTGATCGCCCCCTGGTACAACGGCCAAAACGGCCAGCTCGATTACCGCGTACGCATCGCGGCCGAAACACTCAAACGCTACCCGTGGGCCCAAGGCGATCAAGCCGCCTTGCCGGCTCCGCACTACGTCTACAACGGAACGTGGCGCATCAACGATGAAGGGCGGATCAGCGTGCCGGCGCTGCGCAATTGGGATAACGGTGACCTGGGCCAGCGCGCGGCCTATATTGTGTCGGCTTTCATGGATTACTACCGTTACACGGGTGATCCCGCAGGTCTTGCCCCCATCCATGCGCTGGTGGAGTATCTTCTTGGCTCCTGCCAGACTGCGTACGGCCACGGCTGGCCGCGCATCTTGATCAGCGTGCCGACTCTGGGTGTTCCATATGGCAAGTGCCTGTTGGGGCCGGACGAGGACCTGGCTAAAGGGCAGGGAAAGATTCAGCTCGACATTGTGGCGGAGTTTGGGCTCGAACTGGTGCGCGCCTACCAGTTGACTGGCAACCGCCGCTGGCTGGAAGCGGCTGGTCATTGGGGCGACCTGCTGGCGGACAAGCGGGACGGCACCGCGGGGAATGCGCCCTGGGGGCGCTATGCCAACAACGCCTCCGGCAACGGCATGAACGGAAAGCAGACCGGGGGCGTGGTATTTCTGCTGGCGTTTTTTGACGAATTGATCCGTGTGGGTTACGCGGGGACACACCCGGAAATCTTAAAGGCGCGCGACGACGGCCGCGCCTATCTGCGCGACGTATTGCTGCCCAACTGGACGGTGGACGATGTGTGGGGCAGGAACTACTGGGACTATGAAAATCCGGTGCAGGCCGAGAACGTCACCGACTACACGGTGAACTATCTTCTTGACAACAAGGAATTTTTCCCCAACTGGCGCTGCGACGCCCGCAATATTCTCTCTCTGTTTCTGAACCGCACATCGGTGAGTCCGCTCTCGCGCGGAGACGTCTTCCATGGCGCCTGGGCGTTTCCGGAGTCTTCGGGCTGCTGTGAACGTTCGCTATGGTACGGGACCATGGAGCTGGCCCCGGTCTTTGCGCGCTACGGTGTGGAGGCCGACAGCGAATGGGCGCGGGAGATTGCGCGGCGTTCCCAAATTCTGGCTACCTATGACCCGCTGCCCACCGGTCAAAGTTTTGACCTTATAGACGGCGGCGGCTACGTGAATCACAGATGGTTCAAGATCGCGCATCCCATGGCGCTCAAGCATGTCATCCGTACTATCGGCTGGCTACCGGAGCTGTTCGCTCCGGCGCGGGAAAACCACATCGTGCGGTCAAACTCGGTGGTGCGGCGCGTTACCTACGGGAAAGGCGTTATCCGTTTCTCCACCTTTGACGCGCCTCAGCACACCGAGACTGTGTTACGGTTGGCCTTCGCGCCCGCCTCGATCTCAGCCGGCGGCAAGGAGCTTCACGCGGATGCCTTCCAGCTCCGGCGGCTTTCAAACGGCGATGTACTCGTGACGATCCGCCACGATGGAGCCACAGACGTGGAAGTGCGCGGGCCCGATCCTCAGCAGGAACAGGAATGGAAACGCGCGGCCTCCTTTGATGGGCTCACAATACGCTTCACAGGTAACCAAGTCCGGCTCATTGGCGGTGTTGGGCCGCACGGAGGATTGGCAGACCTCTTTTTGGACGACGTCAAGCAACTGGTCCCGCTGGACTGTTACAGCCCCATCGCCCTGGAGCGCCAGGTGGTCTACTATCGCAACGGCCTGGACAACGGGCCGCACACACTGCGTCTGGCGCCTCGCCACGCCCACACTCCCGGATCCTCCGGCGATGAGATCACGGTGACAGGCATACAATACTCGAGCGCCGAAGGCGGCAGCGGATTCGGTGAAGGGGGCGGGCCCACCGGCGCGCAACGCATGATCTTCGGCTATACCGGACGCGGGGATTACACGGACTCGGCTGGCAATCTTTGGCGCCCGGCGACGGAGTTTACCGCGCTTACCGGCTCCAACACGGACTCGGTGGCCAAGACTTGGTACACGATGCGGCAGGCGGTTTTCGTGTCCAATACCTCAGATCCGGAATTGTACCGCTACGGGGTGCATTGGAAAGACTTCACCGTGAACGTGACGGTCGGGCCAGGAATCTACCACGCGCGTTTGAAATTCGCCGAGACCCAGTGCGACGGTCCAGGTAAGCGCGGAATCTCGATCGATATCAATGGGCGCCGCGTGGTGGAGAGATTTGACATCTACGCCACGGCCGGAGGGGCCAACCGCGCGGTGGACCTGGTCTTTAACGGTATCCAGCCGCGCAACGGGGTGATTGACATTCGTTTCCTGGGCGTCCCAGGATGGGACGCCATGGTGCAGGCCATGGAGATCGCGCCCGGCGCGGGCGGGGAAGGCGCTACTCCCCAGACCTTGCGTTGAGCAACTTGCAGCCGGAACGCTGCATCCAACAAGAGGAGGAACGTTTCGTGTTCCCGGTCACGCGGATGCGGAAGGCTGCCTTGTGGATTGTCCTACTCGGCGCGATGCCGGCGGCCGTCTCCTGTCGCAGCGGGAAGGCCGAAGCAAGAAAGATCCCCGCCATGGAAGGCTTCATCAATGCTCCGGAGATCCCCTCCTCGCTGGAGTGGCTCAACAGCGGCCGTAAGCTCTCGCTCAGGGAGTTTCGCGGCAAGTTTGTGCTGCTGGATTTCTGGACCTTCTGCTGCATCAACTGCATGCACATTATTCCTGACTTGAAGCGTCTGGAGGCAAAGTATGCCGAGGAACTGGTGGTGATCGGCGTCCACTCGGCCAAGTTCACCAACGAAAAAGACAGCGCCCAGATCCGCCAGGCCATTCTTCGTTATGGAATCCAGCACCCGGTGGTGAACGACCGGGATTTCACGGTCTGGAGCAGCTATGGCGCAAACGCCTGGCCGACGGTGGTGCTGATCAATCCCAAGGGCAGGATCATGGCGCAGTTTTCCGGAGAGGGAGTCTTTGAGCCCGTGGATGAGATCCTCCGCCGGGCGATACCGTATTTCGCCGCCAGCGGCGAGTTAAAGCGGTCGAAGCCGGCGTGGGAGCTTGAGAACTCCAGCCGGGCGAGCAGTCTGCTCGATTTTCCCGGCAAGATCTCGGCAAGTTCCGAGCGCCAGCAATTGTTTATCACGGATTCCAATCACAACCGGATTGTGATCGTATCCCCTTCCGGGGCCGTTCAGGACGTAATCGGCAGCGGGGAGCAAGGGATGGACGACGGCGCCTTCGAGAAAGCCAGCTTCAACCAGCCGCAGGGGACGGTGCTGGCGGGTGATGTCCTGTACATCGCGGACACGGAAAACCACGCCATCCGCGCCGCCAACTTGCGTACGCGGGAGGTGGCGACGGTGCTTGGCTCCGGGCGCCAGGCCCGCCGCTTCAATGTGGCTGGGCAAGGCCGCAACGTGGATCTCAATTCGCCGTGGGACCTGACCTACAATGCCGGTAAGCTCTATATCGCCATGGCGGGTTTCCACCAGATCTGGGTGGCGGATACCTCGACGTGGCAGGCTCGCCCGTATGCGGGATCAGGAAGGGAAGCGCGCGTGGATGGCCCGCTGCTGGAGTCCGCCCTGGCGCAGCCGAGCGGCATCACCAGCGACGGCCGCAGGTTGTACTTCGCGGATAGCGAGACCAGTTCCATCCGTATGGCTGACCTTGCTCCGGGCGGTAGAGTGAAGACCATCGTCGGTGAAGACCTTTTCGAGTTCGGCGACCGCGACGGGGACCGGAGACGCGCCCGCCTTCAACATCCCTTGGGGATCGCCTGGCAGGACGGCCTACTGCTGGTGGCCGACACTTACAATTCGAAGATTAAGACTGTGGATCCGCTGCGCGGCGTAAGCACGAGCCTAGCCGGGTCCGGAAGACACGGAATGGCCGATGGCGCACTGGCGTCTGCCTCCTTCAACGAGCCGGGAGGCCTTGCCGTGCTGGATGGACGCATCTACGTCGCGGACACGAACAATCACCAGATCCGCGTGATTGACAGGACCGCAAACCGCGTCAGTCTGCTTGAACTCACCGGCCTGGAAAAATTGGCGCCGCCTGCCGGCGGCCGTTTCCACGGACGAGAGATTGTGCTGGCGCTGCGGCGTCTGCGCGCGGGAGACGCCGTGCTGCGACTGGCTGTGGCGCTGCCGGAAGGCTTCAAGTTGGCTCCCGGTGCGCCCCAATACGTGAAATGGAGCGCCGGCAGTGCGGGACTGATAAAGTTCGTTTCGGAAGCCCCACGGAAGCCTGAGTTTCCGCTCGAGGTTGCGCTGCACACGAGGCCGGGCGCCTCAGAGTTGATCATCGAATCGGTCCTTTACTACTGCGCACAGCCCCCGGCGGTCTGCTATGCCGATGCTGTGCGGTTGCGCGTTCCGGTGGAGATAAGCCGCCAGGGGCTGGAAACTCTTTCTGTCACCGTGCCTGTGAGGACGCCAAAGTCTTAGGCGGGTGCGTCAAGCATACGGATCGGTCTGGATGTTGAGCATGCCCGGCAGTGGATGGGGATCCAGGGAAGCCACGTCCAGGCTGAGTTTCTGTGCGCGCGCGGCCGCCAAGCCGGCAACCTGTCCGGTGGTCATCCAAACCGGTTCCATGCGCAGCACGGACATGGCAATGTGGGTAGCCGACATCGCGACCGGGACCAGAAGATTGTCCAGGTTCTTCGGCAGCATCGCGCCGTAGGGAACCTGGCCGGGTTGCGCCGGGCCAAAGGCTTTCTTCGGATACCACAGCACGCCTTCCATGAAGCCTTCGACCGCATAGCGCCGGTCATGGCAGGGATGCACATCGAAGGAATGCTCTCCGATGGCGATTGGACAAGCGACGCGCGGCGTGCGGCCGGTCTTCGGATCAATGATGAAATTGTGCTGCGTGACGATTTCGCGGCCCAGGATGCGGCGCCCCTGGCGCACGTAAATCTGCCAAGGCCAGTGTCCCGTATCGGCAAATTCCCGCCGGTGAAGGCCGATTACGGACATCTTTTTTCGCACGTGATCGGGTACGCCCGCATCGTTCTGCAAGAAGTAGATCAGGCCGGCGGCGTGGTCAATGTGAAACTTCTCAAGGCGTTCGCGATGACAGCGCCCGGCTTCTGGCCAGGACCAGCTTACGCCGGGACAATTGAGGCTGGTGAGCGCTTCGATATTTCCGTTAGCTTGAAACTTCCGCCGGGGCAACGGAGGCCCCCAGCCCCCCCTCTTTATGCGGCCAGTGGCGAACTCCGCCCGCAGAGGCAGGTAATCCGGCAAGTGCTCTTCATAGGTATCCGGCTTTTCAATCGGAACGCGCTCCTGCGGATCGTCGGTGAAGATCGAGCGGGCGCAGAAGGCTTGTATGGCGATCGACGGCTCGCCGGTATCCGGCGTCATAATCTGGCGCCCCGTGCGCCAGTTCATGTAATGGATGCCAGCAAATGACTCGCCATATTCCTCGCGGCCCTCTCGCCCCACCCGGTAGGGCGCTTTGGCGGCTGCGGCCAGGTCGCCCTCGTAAGTGCCGTCAATGAAGGTGCGCGCGGAGATGCTGAGCGGCGCTCCGTGGCGGTCCGTGAGAACGGCCTCCCGGATGCGATGATCCCGAACGCTGACGCGCTCCAGCCAGTGTTCGGGCAGCCAGCGGAGGCGCTCGTGCTGGTCCTCAATGAAACGGCGGAAGACGGATTCGGCCACCGAAGGCTCATAGAACCATCCGTTTCGAACCAGCCGGAGCTCGTCCGGCTGGTCCTTCAGCAACACGCGGTACTCGGCCAGTACTCTGGCGATGAACTCCGCCACCAGGCCTCCGAACAGGTGGGGACGTACTGCGTCGGTGGTCGACAGTCCACTGGCCGCCATGCCGCCGGGGCGCCGTTTCGGGCAAGCCAGCACCACGCGGCAGCCGCGCCGCGCGGCCTCTACCGCCGCGGCTACGCCGCCCGGCGTCGAGCCGTAAACGAACACGTCGCAGGTCTGGCGTCCGGATTGGGGAACCGCCGCCAGCGCCACAGATTTGAGAAAGCCGCGCCTTTCCATATCTCCGATCATGCCTCAACCCGCGTTCACGTGGCTTGGCTACAATCTTGAAAAGTGCGAATCATCCCGGAACCGCTCAGCGCCGTTTTCGACGATCCGGCGGCCTTGGACGCGCGCCTTGGCGCAATCGAAGATCAACCCGCGGTATTCCTGATCCACTTGAAAGAAGGCGCGCCATATCTGGCCCGCACCGCAAGACTGCGCCGGAGACTGGCGCGGCTGCTGGGCCCGCGAGCGCGCCATAGCCGTCTGCTGAGCCTGAGAAATGTGGCCGCGCGCCTGGACTGGTGGCCGGTGGCTAGCTGGTTGGAGAGCACGCTATTCCTTTATGCGCTGGCGCGGCGGCATTTCCCGGATACTTACCGGACGCTGCTGAAACTGCGCCCCCCGGCGTTGCTGAAGCTGGTGCGCTCGAATCCGTTTCCGCGTATGCACATTTCCCGCCACCTCAGCCGCAGCACGGCCTACTACTATGGGCCTTTTCGCACCCATGCCTGCGCCGAAGAATTCCAGAAGCAGTTTCTCGACCTGTTTCAAATCCGCAGATGCCAGGAAGACCTCCGCCCTTCTCCGGATCATCCGGGCTGTATTTATGGAGAGATGGGCATGTGCCTCCGGCCATGCCAGGAGGTTGTGGGTGTGGAAGAATACGCCAGCGAGGTGCGGCGTGTGGTGGACTTTCTCTCGACCGGCGGACAGTCACTTTCGGACGGCATCGCCGCGGCCCGCGACCGGGCCAGCCAGGAACTGGATTTTGAGGAAGCCGCGCGGCAACACAAGCGCTATGAAAAGGTGCAGCAAGTCTTGAAACTGCGCGGCGAACTGGCCCGGCCGGAGGCCAATGTAAACGGGGTCGCGGTGCCGCCTTCGACAGATCCTGGCTCGGTGGAATTGTGGTTCCTGGTGGACGGCTACTGGCAAGCGCCGCGCCGCTTTGATGTCCGCGCTGAACGTGGCAGTTCGGTTTCTCTTGATTCGCGGTTGCGCGAACTGGTGGCGGGTCTGGATCCCTGTTCCGGGACGCTTGCCGAGAAAGAGGACCACCTGGCTCTGCTGGTTCGATGGTTTTATGCAAGCTGGCGGGAAGGAGAGTGGCTGGGCTTTGACGCGCCTGCCGCGATTCCCTACCGCCGGCTGGTTCGCGCCATTTCCCGCGCCGCTGCCCGCTAATCCGGCATAATAACGGCATGCGTTGGCCAGCCGTTGCGTTCCTATTCACACTCACGCTGCGAGTGGCGGGCGAACCCAAGACCATTTGCTTTTCGGCCGCGCCGAACCAGTACTTGACCGATCACGCAGCGGATATCAAGAAGAGCTATGACGGTTTCTTTTTCGCGGGCGGGAGTTGGGAGGACGCCGCCAGACGGTTCGTAGGGACGGACGGTGGTGGACCTGAAGCCCGGCAGTGGCTCAACGAGGTGCAGCAGAATCTGGCGGCGCTGCGGCGTGCGGGAGTGACCGAGAACTTCCTGACGGTACACTATCCCGCTGACGGCGCATGGCCGACAGGCGACCGGCTATTGTCAAGCGAATACACCCGCTACAAGGCCATCCAGTACGCGGCCATAGGGGCCACAGCCAGGCGGCTGGGCTTCCGCGGCGTTTGTATTGACATCGAATATCCTTACCCGCGCTATGACCTGGATGATCCTCACTACCGTTATGAGAACTACACGGCGGAACAACTCGCCATGGCTGCGCGCCGGCAAGGACGGGCGGCGATGGGCGCACTGCTGGACGCGTTTCCCGAAGCCGTGGTGATTCTGCTGCCCGGCGCTCTGCGCGACCGCGTGCTCAGCACCGAATTTCAGCTCGGCATGCTGGAGCTGATGGCGGAGCGTGATGCGCCCGGCGGATTTCATCTTGGAACCGAGTTCACCTACTATGTGCGGGACGATGTGTCTTCGCTGGCCGCCACGCGGTTTGAAGACCCTGCGCCGGCCATGCTCGCCGGCCGCGCCGTGGCCGGTTACTGGCGCCGGCGTTGCTCGGTGGCGCCTGGCGTGTGGCCTACGCACATGGTGGAGACGCCGGAGGCGGCCTATCCCGTGCAGCCGTGGAAGCAAGAAGTTGAAGAACTGCGACGGCAGGTGGCGGTCTTGCGCGCCGCCGCCAAGCGCTACATTTGGTCCTATTCAGGGGCGCCCATGTGGTATGTTCCGGCGCCGGAAATCGAGCAGAAATACAAGCTCGGAAGACCGGGGTTCCGCCAGCCGGATGTTGACGCGCGGCTCTGGTTGAAGATGCTGGCCTCGAGGCCGCGACTGGAGGCGTCGTCGCCTCTGGCCAAGCTGGTGGCCGCGATCCAGCGCTACGACGGAGGAGCAATCGGCAGTGAAGAACTCTGCGACGCTTTCGGCGCTCCCGGACGCTGGTGGGTGCTGGGCAAGATGGGGAACGTGCACACCCTCCCCCGCTTCGCAGGCATGGATGCGCCGCTCGGGCGGGTGAGCGAACATGAGATTCACCGCGGCCGTGACGGTGGGGTGCGCTGGTTCCGCTATGACAACTTCGACCCGATCGGCGTTGTCTCGCCGCGGTATATCTTTGGCTTTAGCAACGTCGATGACGCCGGCGCGCACCTGGTGACTTACGTGCACTCAGCGCAAACGCGGCCGGCGGTTCTGCACTTTGGCTGGGACGACGGAGCGCGCCTCTATCTGGGCGGAAAGATCATCTTCGATTCGCTCTCATATCCGCCGAAAGGGAAGGGGATGGTATACCGGGACAAATTCCTGTTTGAAAAGCAGATTCCGGTGACCATTCCAAAAGGATCCACGCCTCTGGTGGTGACGACCATGAATCTGCGCGGCAAGTGGGTGTTTGCCCTGCGCTTGACCGGTCCGGACGGCATCCCCTTCGACGATATCCAATTCCGGCTGGACCCTTAAGATATCCAAGCCGGTGGAGTTACCGCGATGGGTGTTTTCTTGTTACTGTTTTGTCTCCCAATGGCCGCTGCTTCAGGCGCCGCAGGGCCCAGAATGATTGCATTCTCCGCCAGCCCCAACGGCTATCTCGATGATCATGCCGCCAAGATCGCCAGCTACTATGACGGTTTCTTTTTCGCGGGCGGAAGCTGGGAGGAGGCGGTGAAGCGTTTCGAGGGCGAGTCCGGCGCCGCGCCCGAGGCCCAGGAATGGATGGATCAAGTGCGGCGGAACCTGGCCTCACTGCGGCGTGCGGGTGTGACCGAGAACTTGCTTACCGTGCATTGGGCGGCCAATGGGAAATACCCGCGGCCGGAGACGATCTTTTCCAGCGAATTCAGCGCGAGCATGAGGCGCCAGTTCGCCACGCTGGGCCGGGCGGCGAAGCGGCTGGGTTTTCGAGGCGTGTGTCTGGATCTGGAATATGCTGCGGACATGTGGGAGATCCACCACCCTCAATACCGTTTTGAAAACTATACTGTCGAGGATGTGCTGGATGCCGTGCGGCGGCAGGGCCAGCAAGCCACGCGCGCGCTGCTCGATGTGTTCCCGGAAGCCGTAGTTTTTGTCTTGCCTGGAAACCTCCGGCATTGGGCCGTCGATGCCGCCTACCAACTTGGAATGATTGAAGCCATGGCGGAACGCGATGCCCCTGGCGGTCTACACTTGGGCAGCGAGTGGACATACTACGTGCGGGACCGCCTGGCGACCATGGCCTGCACGCGCTTTGAAGATACAGCGGTAGCGAACCTGACTGCGCCGCAAGTTGCGGAGTACTGGAAGCGGCGTTGCTCGGTGGCTCCGGGCGTTTGGCCTCTGCATATGAGTGAAACCGGCCGTAGCGATGTGCCCGTACGTCCATGGAAAGAAGAGGTGGCAGAAATCCGCGAGCAAATGCGTGTCCTGCGCAGCTGCGCAAAATTCTACATGTGGTCTTATACGGGCACGCCCTATTACTACGTTTACACTCCCGATCTGGAGCGCAAGTACAAGTTGCCAAAGCAGATCCAGAAGTATGCCGATATCGATGTGCGCGACTGGCTGCGAATTTTGGAGGAAAAGCCCGTGCTCGCGCCGGGCGAGGCGTTATACCGGCTGGTGGAAGCCATGCGCCGGTGGGACCGCGGCGAAATCAACGCCGCCGAACTGTGCGACAGTTTCGCCGCTCCGCAGCAATGGTGGTTGCTGGGGCTCGCCGGGAGCTTGCGCTCAGCGCCACACTTGGCTGCCATGCGCGCCGGTGTTGGCCCCATAC
>CAYSBM010000064.1:0-2874 GCA_964429095.1 uncultured Solibacteraceae bacterium
TCGGCCGGACAATTCACTTGCTAATTCAACCGGACAACTCACATGCTACCGACACCGCCCGGCTGGGTGTATTGAGCAAGCAGCCCCATTCTGCTATCCTCGGTGATTGGGTTCCTGGAAAACCTGGTTCTCCTTCCTTTTGAGAGGTTTCACATGTCAGGCCATTCGAAATGGGCGACCATCAAGCACAAGAAGGCCGCCTTGGACGCTAAGCGCGGCAAGCAGTTTACGCGCATCATCAAGGAAATAACCATCGCCGCCCGCAACGGCGGCGATCCAGATTCCAATCCCCGGCTGCGAACGGCGATTCTGGCCGCCAAGGCGGTCAGCATGCCGGCTGACAACATCAAGCGCGCTATCCAGCGCGGAACCGGCGAACTGGAGGGCGGCCAGTTCGAAGAGGTCACCTTTGAGGGTTACGGACCCGGTGGGGCGGGAGTTCTCGTAAAGGTCGCCACCGACAACCGTAACCGCACAGTGAGCGAGATCCGCCACATCTTCAGTAAGTACGGCGGGAAACTGGGCGAGCAGGGCAGCGTTTCGCGCATGTTCGAGCGCAAGAGCCAAGTGCTCATCGACATGAGCAAGGTCAGCGAGGATGATCTGATGGCCATTGTTCTGGATGCGGGCGCCGACGACATCCGCAACGATGGAACCAACTGGGAAGTGCTGAGTCCGCCGGAGGCGCACGCCAGCGTGGTGGAAGCGCTCCATAAGGCAAACATTGAGACGATTTCGGCTGAAGTCGCCATGCTGCCTATGACCACTGTGAAGCTGGAAGGCAAGAATGCCCAGTCGATGTTGAAGTTGAGCGAGATGCTCGAAGACCACGATGACGTGCAGAGCGTGTACTCAAACTTCGATATCGACGAAAAAGAAATGGAAGCGCTCGCCTGAGCCGGGCGGGCTTGTGGCGATGCGCGTTCTGGGCATCGACTGCGGTACCGAGCGTACCGGCTACGGGGTGATCTCCAGCGACGGGCGCGAGCATCGGGCGCTGGCGTTCGGCGTCATCCGCACTTCGGCGCAAGATCCGTTTGAAGAACGGCTGGCGCACATCGCCGGAGAACTCCGCTCCGTAATCCGGAGCTACCGGCCGGAGTCAGCGGCGGTGGAGGAGGTCTTCCACGCCGCCAACGTGAAGACGGCGCTCAAGCTGGCGCATGTGCGCGGAGTTGCCTTGCTGGCGGTGGCCGAAGCCGGCCTAAAGCTGGGTGAGTATTCGCCGCTGGAAGTGAAAATCAGCGTGGTAGGGTATGGCCGGGCTGAGAAACAGCAAGTGCAGTTGATGGTACGGTCGCTGCTGGCGCTGAACGATCCGATTGAAAGCGAGGATGCAGCCGACGCTTTGGCGGTGGCCATTTGCCATGCCACGCGAACGGCGATCAGCGAGCGAATGGGGGCGCGGGAATGATGAGGACGCTGCTAGTTGCCGTTGTGGCCGCCATGGGGGGGTGTTGCGTGGAGCCGGCGCCTCGCTTCGTCTACACCAAAGCTTTTCCAGGCAGTTCGCCCGCCTTTGTTCGAATCATTGTGGAAAGGGACGGACGCCTGGTTTACCAGGAAGCTGTTGACGACGATACCCCCATCAAACTTCAACTGGCCGCGGCCGATGCGGACGCCATTTTCGCCGTCGCGGAGAAGCTCGGACGCTTCAGGCGGCCGCTTGAAAGCGGTCTCAAAGTTGCGAACATGGGCCTGAAAACCTTTCGTTTTGAGCAAGGCCAACAAGCTTACGAAGCCAAGTTCAACCACACACAGGACCCAGACGCCGCCGCGCTGGCCGACTGGTTTGAGCGTGTGATCGAGACCGAACAGTTGTTCATGAATCTCGAACGTGCTGTGCGGTTTGACAAGTTGGGCGTCAATCAGGCTCTGTTGCGCCTGGAGGCCTGCTGGGACCGCAAGCGGATCGTCGCCGAACGGCAATTTCTTCCTCTGCTTGACCGCATCAGTAAGAACGAAAGTTATCTGCATATGGCCCGGGAGCGCGCGGCGGCGCTCGCCGAAGCCTTCCGCGGAGAAGGCCCAAAATCGACGCAATGAAGATACTTGGCTTACTGGCGCTGGCCGGTGTTCTCGGGGCGGCTGCGGGCGTGGACTCGGATTCTGAACAGGCGGCCCTGCGCCGGGTGCTGGCTGAAGCCGGGTCCAGTCCCATTGAAATGATCCGCGCTCTGGAAGCGCATCTGGTCAAGTATCCGCGCGCTGAGCGCCGCAATGATATCGAACTGGCATTGCTCAAAGCGGCGGTGGAGACAAGGGATAACCGGCGGATCGCGCTTTACGGCGAGCGCGTGCTCCAGCGCGAGGCGGGCGATGTGCCGATTTTGGAAAACGTGACGCGCGCCTTGCTGTTGCTGGATGATCAGGCGAACGCCGGAAAGGCGCTCGTCTATGCCCGGCGGTTGGAACAGGCCCTGGAGGCGCTCGAAAAGGAGAAGACTTCCTCGGCGCGAGAGGCGCGCCAGAAGCGCGAAGAGATCGACCGCACGCGCGGCAAGGCGCTGGTTTATCAGGCGCGCGCCCTGGGGAATTTGGGGAAGGTGGCCGAAGCGCTGGAACACGCCCGCGCAAGCTACCTGACCTACCCTACCGCCGAATCCGCGCGCGAGGTTGCACGGTGGCTTGACCGCTCCGGCAAGATCGAAGAAGCGCTGCCGTATCTGGCGGACGCTTTCATGATCAACGATCCGCGCCGCACGGAACTGGAACGGGTGCGGGACCGGGCCCGCCTGGGTGAACTCTACCGGAAGGCGAAAGGCAGCGAAGCAGGGTTGGGAGACTTGGTGCTGGCGGCTTATGACCGTACCACCGCGCAACTGGCCGAGAGGCGCCGGAAACTAAAGCAGCTCGCCCCCAACGCCAATCTGA
>CAYSBM010000064.1:2884-11360 GCA_964429095.1 uncultured Solibacteraceae bacterium
GCCAGCACCCGTTGTATGAACAGGTGAAACGGCGCTTCCGGGACCGGCCGGACGTGGTGTTTCTCTCGATCAACACGGATGAGGACCGCAGTCTGGTGGAGCCGTTTCTGGAGGACGCCAACTGGTCCAAGGATGTTTATTTCGAGGACGGGTTGTCGGCCGCCTTGCGCGTATCCTCCATACCGACCACCATCATTCTAGGCAAGCAGGGCCAGATCTTCAGCCGCATGAACGGTTACATTCCCGAGCGTTTCGTCGACATGCTAAGCGAACGCATCCAGGAGGCGCTCAAGGAGTAGCTGGGTTAGTTCGGCTTTTCCCAGTTGCCGGTTTGCGCCGAGCGGAAGAGAGCGTCGATCACGGCCATGTTGGCGAGAGCATCCTCCAGCGGCACGGGGACCGCGGTGTTCTGGCGGATGGCGCGGGAGAACTCATCTCCTTGAATAGTGTACTGGTCGCATGCCGGGAACTCTTCCACGCGGATCCCGCTGCCCAAGACATCGGCGCCGTCGTCGAGAAAAATCCGGCAGGGGCGGCCAGCGGGAGCGTTGAACGGAATTTCGATCTCGATGCGCCTCTGCGCGCCGAGAATCTGCATGCGCTGGTAGGGGACATGCTGCGTGCCGCAGTTGAAGACCGCCTGGCCGGAGGGGAACTCCAGAATGGCCGAGGCCAGCCGGTCGATACCCATTTGCGGATCCCGATCGAGGAGGGCCACCACTCTGGACGGCTCCTCCTCGAACAGAAACCGCGACGTGGTAATGGGATAGCATCCGATATCCAGCAGACCGCCGCCGCCGTATTCGAGAATATTGCGGATGTTTTCAGGATCCAGGTTCGAGTAGCTGAATGCGCCGATGACCGCACGCAGGCGGCCGATGGCTCCTGAGCGCACCAATTCCCGGGCTCGCAGCCACTGCGGGTGGGTGCGGACCATGAACGCCTCACCGATCTTCACGCCCGTGCGGTCGCGCACGGCGATCAGTTCGCGGCACTCATCCGCGTTCATGGCAATGGGCTTCTCGCACAAGACATGCTTGCCCGCCAGAGCCGCCTTGGCTGACCATTCCAAATGGAGGTGGTTGGGAAGTGGGTTGTAAACCGCTTCAATTTCCGGATCTGCGAGCAACTCCTCGTAAGAGGCGTATGCCTTCGGAATTCCGAGGTCCCGCGCGGCTTGGCGCGCCTTTGCGCCGTCGCGCGAAGCGATGGCTGCGACCTCGCTCCACGCGCCGCGCTGCATCGCCGGAATTACTTTCTCGGTGGCGATTTTCGCCACCCCCAGGACACCCCAACGGACTTTTTGCGGCATGCAACCAGTTTCGCACCGCGGCGCGGCCGGTTACCAGCCCAGCTTGAGATCCAATTCCCAACGCTCGGTGGAGGCCATCATTTCCTCCCAAGTAACCGTGCGTTCCTGGTAAGCCGCCATGCGTCCCAGGATGCCGGTGAGGTTGCTGTCCACCGCATCGGAAACGTTGTTGATGGGTTTGCCGGAGCGGATACTCTCGATGAAGTTCTTTACGTTGGTGATGCAACCGCCCCTGAAGGTGTCGTCTTTTTCGGCGCCCAGCCACGTCTTGCCTTCGCGTTCGCTTGTGATGCGCACCAGCCCGCCGTAGTGTGTATCGGCTGAGCCGAAAACGCCGAAACAGCGCACGCACAAGTCCGAGAACGTGCGGGTGAGCTGATGGGAACTAAAACTGGCGTGGATGTTGTTGGGGTACCAATAGTTGACTGCGAAGTGGTCCCAGGCGTCTCCGTAATCGTAGGGCGTGCCGGTCCAATCGGTGCGCCCTCCCGTGCCGCTGGCTTTCAAGGGATGTGCGCCAAGATACCAGTTGGCCATGTCGAGGACGTGGATGTTTTGCTCGACGATGATATCGCCGCTGATCACCCGGTCGCCGAACCACAGGGCCATGCGCTTGCGGCCCGGGTCCATGCCTTCGGTGTCACGATTCTTCCATGGGCGGCCGGCATAATAGAACACCTGCGCCAGTGCCACCTTGCCGATATCGCCCCGCTGGATACGCTCCGCCGCCTCCTGGAATACAGGGCGGGCGCGGCTCTGAAAATCCACCCAGAAACTGAGGCCCTTGTCTTGCGCCTTCCTGCCGCTTGCGAGGAACTCCTTGCTGGTGGGCACATCCACGGCGATCGGCTTGGCGCAGAAAACGTGCTTGCCGGCGTCGACCGCCGCCGCCGCTTGCACGGGATGAAAGTAGGTGGGCGTTTCGATCACCACGGCATCGAGTTTCGAATTTGCCAGTTCTTTATAAGCGTCGGCTCCGTAGTAGGCGCGCGAAGGTGGGACTTCAAGTCTTGCGCGTGTAGACTCCAGGTTCTTGCGGACCACGTCAGCTACGGCCACCCACCGCGCGCCGGTAAACTCGGGAAAAAACGGCGCGATCCAATTGCCGCGTCCGCCGCAGCCCACCAAGCCGACTTCGATGGCCGAGTTGGCTTGCGAGCCGAAAACCGTTTCGGGCTTCAAGATGAGTACCCCTCCGGCAGTTCGCAGAAGATTGCGGCGCCGGAAATCCGGTGATTGATGATTGGACATGAGGCTTCCTTAACGAGCAACAGTATAGCAGCGCGGCGGTCCGGCCGGGCACGGAAGGCTAGCGCTTCACCAAGGTGATCTTGCGCAGCTTCATGGAGGCGGATTTATCATCACCCACCAGGCCGAAACTCACGTAGTGAGTGTGGGGGCTAATGACCAGTTGACCGGCCAGCTTACGCGTGGCAAATTGACCGCCGGTTGCTTCCACAGTAGCCTCAAGCACGCTCTCGGGAGGCTGCCCGCGCCTTTCGGAACTCAGGCGAAACTTGCTGCCGGCGTCGGCGCCGGCGCAGGAGTACGTGATTTCGACTTGATAGACCCCGTTCAAGCTCTTGTAAGGGTACCACCACAGGCCGTTGGGCTCCTGTTCAAACAGCTTGAAATGCGTAGCGCTTTGCGTGGCCCAATCGTAGCGAATTTCCTCACCGCGCAGCCTCGCCGACCAGGCGTACAGATCCAGGCGCGCGGGCACCTGGCCGGCGCGGTAGCCGTCGGCCACCCGGGGGGCTCGGCCGTCGATTTCAGCCACCAACACTGTATCGTACGGGTCAAGCGGCCTGTCGGGCAGTGTGAATTCAGTGGCGATTCCCCGGCGGCGCACTTTCACGGTCGCCTTGTTGTGCAGGAAGTAGGCTTTGGTCACCCTACTTTCCAAGCCGTTGATGCGCAGCGTATTGCCGGGCCAGTGGAGAATGTGAAAGTAGATCTTGCCCGGCTTCACCGTGGCGCGCCAGGTAATGCCTTCGAAATAAAAAGGGCTGGGGGAGGTCCCGTAGATGGATTCACCGTTCACGCGCAGCCATTTGCCAATGGTGCGCAGAATGTCCTGGCTGGGTTGGGGGATCACGCCTTCGGCCGTGGGACCGACATTGAGCAGGTAATTTCCTCCTTTGCTCACAATGTCGGCGAGTTTGCCGATCAAGTCGCGTGGATCTTTCCAGTTCTCATCGTTCTTCTTATAGCCCCAGGTATCGTTCAATGTGGCGGGCACTTCCCATTTGCCGTCGGCGGTGTAGACCTGAAGGGGGATGGCGTTGTCGCTGGTCTGGGTGTAATCGCCCTGGTCATGGCCGATGCGGCTGTTGATGAGGCAGCCGGGTTGCAACGTTTTGACCATGCGCCGCAAGCTGATAACCTGTTGCTCACTGAGCATTCCCGGGGTGTCAAACCAGATCAATGCGAGCCGCCCGTAGCCGCTCAGGAGCTCGCGCACTTGTGGAAATACCTTGCTTTCCAGATATTGCTGCGGGTTGCGCTGGGCGGGGAAATCCCAATCATTGCCGCGGCCATTGGGTTCGTGCCAGTCCTGATCCTGGGAATAGTAAAAGCCGAAGTCCAGGCCGTGGCGCGCGCAGGCGGCCGCGAGTTCGATCATAGGGTCTTTACCATAAGGCGTGCGGTCGACAATGTTAAAATCCGAGGCGCGGGAGTGGAACATGGCGAACCCGTCGTGATGCTTGGAGGTGATCACAAGGTATTTCATGCCTGCGTCAGCCGCCAAGCGGGCCCATTGCTCGCCGCTGAACTTCACGGGGTTGAATTGCCGGGCGAGCTGCTCGTATTCAACCACCGGGATCTTCTTGTTAAACATGATCCATTCGCCGATGCCGCGGACGTACTCGCCCTTCCATTCGCCGGCTGGCAGCGCGTATAAGCCCCAGTGAATGAACATGCCGAACTTGATCTGGTCGAAGTGCGCCAATGCCTGGACGGTAGCTGGATCCTGGACAGGGGCAGCGGCGCCGGCTGCGGCTGACAAACTCAGGACGAGCACAAACGCAAGCCACGAGCGTCTCATATCCGTTAGGTTAGCCTGACCGCAGGCGTTCATGGCAACCGTACTTCCTTCAAAGGGGTGATCGTCACCGGGCCGAGCAATCCGGAACGGGGCAGCGGCGAGAAGCCGTACAGATCGCGCATGCCGCTGGAACTGTCGCGCAACCCCCTTCCGTAAATGGCGGCCAAATCCGGAGGCAACGGCGGAGCCGTTTTCCAGGCCGAGACGCGGTTAATCAGCGTGTTGGTCACTTTCACCTTCATCTGGTTGGAACCAGCGCGCAGCAGGCCGGTCACATCCAGCGCTTGTCCGCGCATCCAGATGACGCCGGCGGGCTTGCCGTTCAATTCGACCTCGCCAATATCGCCCAGGGCGCCGAGACTGAGTTCGAGCCGCAGGTCCGGCGCGATGTAGTGCGGCGGAAGTTGGAACGAAATCGTGTACACGCCCGTGCCGCTGAAATGCCGCGTGGTGGGATCCTCGGTCCAGGACTCCAGCCGCAGCATTTGCTTCTCTACGCCGCCCAGCGTAAGCCGCCACTGGCCGGCGATCAGGTACGGGGCAGGGATCCCGCTCACGGCAATCGCGCGGCCATCGCAGACATGCGTCCCGTTGCGGGAGGCCAGCGCCACGCCGGGGGAGAGAACTTCGCGGAAATCACTGAAACGCACGTGTTGGGGGTCCGGCGCGCCGCTGAAGACCACAATCGTGGAGGCAAACGGGGCGAGGCGGAGCGGAATTTCGGTGGTTTGCCCTACAACGTCATATTCATGCGCGGCGCGCACTTCACCGTTCATGGCGTTCCAAAACTGCGGGGCCTTACCCGAAACATCGAACTTCACCCGCCCTTCAAACGGGCGGTCCTGGAAGTTGGCGAGCAAGTAGATGTCGGCGTCCGCTGCTTTTCGGCGGGCGAACATGAGGCCGTTGTTCTCGCGCAGACCCAGCCGTACGAAATCGATCGCCAGGTCCGGTGCAACGTGCGCCCGCAGAGTCTTGACAAAGGGATCGAATACGCTCGATTTCCAGTCCAGCATGTCGCGCCGGTACATTACCTGCCTGAGCAGGTACGTGCGGCCCTTGCCGTAATGTCCGTTGCGAAACAGAGCTTCTGAGATGCGGCGGACTTGTGCGTCGCGGTTGGCATAATCGGCCAGGCCGGTGGAGGCGTCCGGAGCGCGTTCCAGCGCTACTACGACGCCGCCTCCCTTGACGTACTCCTCAATCCGCCGCATGCTCTCCAGCGGCAGGGCGCTGATGTTGGGAAGAATCAGGAGGCGGTATTCGAGGTTCCGCACGCGGATTGAGCCGTCTGCCAAGCGTGCGTGGTTTTGCAGAACGTCGTCGTTGATGAGATCAAAGTCATAACCGTTGGCCCAGATGAGCTTGCCCAAATCACCCCAATCGAAGTCCCGTGTCCACCGGCGGGGATTTAATACATCCAGCGTCCACTGGTTGGCCAGCGGCGAGTAAACGGCGATGGAAGCGGCAGGGCGGCCGTAGCGCATCACGACCGAGGCGCGCGCCACATAATCGCTCAGGCGCCGGTAGTAAGGCCACCATAGGTTGACGTGGCTGATGAGCATTTCCGCGCCGAAGCGGCGCGCGGGCACGAACTCGCGTTCGGGCGTGCCCGTGTAGCCGTGGTTGTAAAACTTGTTGGCGCCGGCGCGGAGGAAGCCGTCGGAGGCGATTTTCAATTCTTCCAGGGTGTCGCGCGCCTGCTGCCAGTGCAGGTAAGTGTAGGCCTCCACACTGATGATGTTGCGGCCGTAAATGTGCGCGCCGCTGGCTGTGTACGCGCGCGGCCCGATGCGCGTGTCAAACCACGGGACGGCGTCCTTTTCTCCGGGTGTGATTTCCAGCTCCGGAATATCTGCCATGCCTGCGCCTTCCAAAATGTCGGTGACGAAACCATAGGGCTGGATGCGCGCTCTTACGCCGTGGCGCTGGGCCCAGCCTACGAAGGTCTTGAAGAAGGCCTCCATCCCCATCTGGTGTAGGAACTCGTTCGTGTCGTAGCGGATCTTGGGAGAGAGATCGTCCACCTCCCACCACAAAGCAGGCAGGTAGCGCGTAAGATCATAGCCTTTGCGTTTACGAAACTCCTCCAGCAAGCCGGTGCTCCAGTAAAGACCGTTGCGGAAAACCGGGACTTCGAAGCTGTCCATGAAAACGCTTTCGACGGTCTTGCCGAGTTCTTCGCCGAAGGCCTCCACAAACTTGCCTCCGATATAGTTGCAGTAGCGTTCCATGGCCGCTTTGCTCAGATGGTCGACCGAGGGTTCGCCATTCAGGACCTGCCAGAAAGCCATCAAGCGCCATCGTCCGGCTGGCACTTGCCACTCGATTTGCCGGCCCCGTACTCGCGCGGTGAGATCCACCAACGACGGCTCGCGCAGGCGGAGATCTTCGAGCTGCCCGGCGACGACTGCCAGCAAGCTGTCTTCAGGCCGGATGCGGGCGAGGTGTTCCGAGAGATTGCGCGGATTCTTGACCGCTTCCAGCGGCAACTCGCCGCGATATGTTTGCGGGCCGCGCAACTCCATCATGCTGGCCACCATGTTCTTGTTGCGGTCCGCCTTCGGGACCCACTCACCACCCCAGACCCAGCCAGGACCGCCGAAGTTCACCGAGAATTCCATGCCACGGCGCTTGGCCTCGGCAATAGCATGCTTGAGGCGCGCGAAGAACTCCTCCGAGAGGAACTCGACGTTGCCGCGCTCGTAAACCGGCGCCATGGAGATCTGCTCGACTCCGCCGATTCCGGCTTTCCGCATCTCAGCCAGTTGAAAGTCGATATCCTGCACCCGCGGGTGTGCGGGCGCGCATCCATGGGCGGGTTGGCGAAGTCGCGGCGGAGTTGATCCAGTCCAGTGGCGTGCAAGCTGGCCACCGCCAGAGCGATAAGGAAGAAACGGCGCATTCCCGATGCTACCTCCTATCAAAGGGTATCCTAAGATAAGTGGCATTCGGCAGGGTCATATGGATTGTCCTGGACAGCGTGGGCATCGGCGAGATGCCCGACGCCGCCGCTTATGGCGACGCGGGCAGCGATACGCTGGGCAACCTCGCGCGCTTCTACGGGTTGCGCTTGCCGAATTTTTGCCGTCTGGGCTTGGCGAACATCCGGCCTCTGGAGGGCCTTGCGGCGGCGGCTGCGCCGCTTGGCTGTTACGGCCGTTCGGCTACGCATTCACCCGGCAAAGACACGACCACGGGCCATTGGGAAATGATGGGAATTCACCTGGAGCGGCCGTTTCCAGTTTATCCTCACGGGTTCCCGCGCGAGGTGATGGAAGAATTCGAGCGGCAAATCGGGCGCAAGACGCTGGGCAATGTGCCGGCCTCCGGAACCGAGATTATTCAGCAGTTGGGCGAAGAGCACATGCGCACGGGCCAGCCGATCGTTTACACCTCGGCCGACAGCGTATTCCAAATTGCAGCGCACGAAGAGGTGATTCCCCTGGCGGAGTTGTACCGCATATGCGAGATTGCGCGCCGGATTCTGCGCGGCCCGCATGAAGTGGGCCGGGTCATCGCGCGGCCGTTTGTGGGAATTCCAGGAGCATTTCAGCGGACCGCGAACCGTCACGACTATGCCGTGGCCCCTCCGCCGGGAATGCTGCTGGATAAGTTGGCCGAAGCTGGCGTCGAGGTGGTGAGCATCGGCAAGATTTACGATATTTATCTGGGGCGCGGCATTGCCCGCGCCGAAAAGACCAAGTCGAACGCCGAGGGAATGCAGAAGGTGCTGGAGGCTTCCGGGACTTGCGGCGGCGGGCTGATTCTGGCCAACTTCGTCGATTTCGACATGCTGTACGGCCACCGCAACGACGCCGCAGGGTATGCCCGCGCGCTGGAAGAGGCCGATGGCTGGCTGCCGGAGTTGCTGGGGCGCCTGGCGCCGGACGACCTGTTGATCCTCACCGCGGACCACGGGTGCGACCCCACCACGCCTTCCACCGACCATAGCCGCGAGTACGTGCCGGTTCTGGTTTACGGACCTGCGGCGCGCAGGGGGGAGAATCTGGGCACGCGGGCTAGTCTGGCCGACATGGGGCAGACGGTGGCCGAAAACTTCCGGGTTCAAATTGAAAAAGGAGAGAGCTTTCTAAGCCTAATCGTATGAGAAA
>CAYSBM010000065.1:0-865 GCA_964429095.1 uncultured Solibacteraceae bacterium
GACGGACACGGTCACCGTCGCCAGGCTGCGCCCGCCGACCGCCATCGGCACCGCCCCGATCCCCCACCGGACCCGCTCGCCAACCTCGAGCGCAGCCGCCGAGAGGGTGTCCGGGAGCAGAACGGCGAACTCCACGCCGCCGCCGCGGCTGGTGGTGAACTCCCGCGGCGCCCCCTATGTCATGGATGCGGCCCGCCTGATGGCGGCGGCGGCTCCGCGGGAAGTGCGGGACGGAGTCCGGCGCGGATACGAAAAAGTGAAGCAGGTCTGGTCGGATACACTGAAGAAGAGTATCCACAGTCTTACGCCCGAGGGAGCCTTGGCGTTTTGATTCGAGCCGGTAGTATTGATCTGCTGATTTTCGACCTTGACGGAACGTTGATTGATTCCAAACAGGACCTGGCCAACGCTGTCAACGCGGCCCGGCGCCACATGGGCCGCCAGCCGATCGAGGATGAGCGCGTGTATTCTTACGTCGGCAACGGCGCGCCCACGCTGATCCGCCGCGCCCTCGGGCAAGAGGCCAGCGAAGAGACGGTCCAGGCGGCTCTGGACTTTTTCCTCGCCTACTACAAGGACCACATGCTGGACCACACGACGCTGTATCCGGGCGTGCGGGAGGCTTTGGACGCCTTTCTGGCCGGGGGTCTAAAGATGTCCGTGCTGACCAACAAACCGGTGCGCTTCAGCCAGCTTCTGGTGGAAGGCCTGGGCCTGGGCGGCCACTTCTTCCGGGTCTACGGAGGCAATAGTTTCGAACAGAAAAAGCCGGACCCGGCGGGCGTCTATAGCCTGTTGGAGGCAGCCGGCGTCACGGCGGGGCGGGCTCTGCGGGGGGGTGACAGCGACGGGGCTCTCCTGACGG
>CAYSBM010000065.1:875-2577 GCA_964429095.1 uncultured Solibacteraceae bacterium
TGCCGGCGCGATTGTCGGCTTCGGGATCAAGGGGGGCAAGGAAGCCGGCGTCAAGGCGGGGCGGGCTCTGATGGTGGGGGACAGCGACGTGGATATCCTGACGGCGCGTAACGCCGGCATTCTAGCCTGTGGGGTGACCTATGGCTTTCAGCCCGAAACCCTCAGCGCCGCACCGCCTGACGTTTTGGTGGACGACCTACGGCAACTGGCCGCCATGTTATTAGGCGGCAGCGGAACAAGACAATCGAGGAAAGCATGAACTACAAACCCGGATCCAAAGTGGAAAAGACAGGTCTGTACTGGTGCACGGTGTGCAAGACGCCGGCCCGCTTCACCGAAGGCGAAGTCTTTCCACCCTGCCAGAACATGTGCAGCCGCGGGAACTGGCATCCGGTGGATGCCGGCCCGCGGCCGCAACAGGAAGGCTCAGCCCCCCGGGCTTAGATTTCGTCGGTGGCTACCCAGGCGCCCTTCTGCGCGCTTTCCAGCACCTTGGTTAGCAAATACATGCCACGGAGGCCGTCGGCGAAAGTCGGGTACTCGACCGGCGCCGAGCGGTCCGCTACGCTGCGGTAGAAGCGCCGGTAGACCATCTTGTGGGCGTCGTCATAACCTTCCGAATGGCCGCCCGGCAGGTCAGCGTAGGTGCGCGCTTCAGGCAACATCAGCGCCGGATCTTTCACCAGCAAGCCGTTGGGGGTATCGCGACGCCCGATCCAAAGCTGGTCGGGGGATTCCTGGTTCCAGATCACGCCGCCCTTGGTGCCGAAGATTTCCATCTGCAAGCGGTTCTTGCAGCCGGCTGACATCTGGCTTACGGTGAAGGCGCCGCGGGCGCGCTCGCCCAGGCGCAATAGCACTGCGCCGTAATCGTCGGTATCGACGGCGACTTCCTCGCGCTCATCGACCTTCGCCGTCTTGCTTTCAAAAGCCTGAAGCACCGCAGATTTCGGTTTCTTGCGGATCTTCAAGAAGGTCTGCAAATCAGCGCACAGCGAAGTGATGCGCAGACCGGTGACATGCTGGACCATGTCCATCCAGTGAGAGCCGATGTCGCCCATGCAGCGCAGCGCGCCGCCTTCGCTGGAGAGGATGCGCCAGTTCCAATCGGTCTCGTAAAGCAGCCAGTCCTGCGAATAGGTGCCCTGCACCACCAGGATGTCGCCCAGCTCGCCGGCTTCGACCATGCGCCGCATCTGCTGTACAGCCGGATAGTAGCGCAGATTGTGGTTGGTGCAATTGGCGACGTTCTGCCGCCGCGCGATCTCCACCAATTCCTTGGCTTCTTCGAGCGTGTTCGTCAGCGGCTTCTCGCAAAGCACGTGCTTGCCCGCTAGCATGGCGGCTTTGGCGATGGGGTAATGCAGATTGTTGGGCGTGCAAATGTGCACAGCTTCAATTTTCGGGTCGGCCACGATCTCTTCCCACTTGCCGGTAGTGCGTTCCACGCCCACGGCCTGGCCGAACGCGGCGCCCTCAGCGGCGGCGATGCCGCAGACGGCGGCCACCTCGACGTTCGGCTGGCGGCGAATGGCTTCCACGTGCACCTTACCCATGAAGCCGGCGCCGATCACAGCGGTCTGAATCTTTCTCATAGTCTCTCCCTTCAATGAATGCTGCTTTCAGACAATGTAGCGCAATTGCTGATAGAGTGAAAAGTTGGTGGCCACCCATGGTGATTCGGATACGGTTGCGCCGCGGC
>CAYSBM010000065.1:2587-7803 GCA_964429095.1 uncultured Solibacteraceae bacterium
GCACTCATCGATCCGGTGGCGCCGGGGCCCACCGATCCGGACAAATGCGGGCAAGCACAGGCAATTGGCGCGCGCTTTGGGGAGCCTGCTGACGCCTTGGGCCTTACTGGCCGCGGGGCTGGCCGCCTGGCGGCTGGGGGCGGATCTCAAGTGGACGGGGCAGTTCGCCATCTCCGAGGGATTATTCTCACACTGGCAGGTTTGGGTGGCTATGGCGGCCATTCTGCAAACCTTCGCCGCCCTGCTGATCCGTTATGGCCGGGGTGGTAAAACCGCCGGATAAAGGCGGAAATGCGCAACGCGGGCTCGTGCATGATATGTTGAAATAGAAGCGCGCGCCGCAATGCCGTACCCTGCCAGACACCAGAGAACGGATTCCTTCTCGTCGTGGTATTTTCCCCCGGCAGTCAAGTGGTTGTTGATCATCAATATCACCCTTTTTGTCCTATATTTCCTGGCCGTACGCTTCGAATATGGGTATGTCTTCCAGCACTTTGCGCTTGTGCCGGCGGCTGTAGTCCACCTGGGGGCCTTCTGGCAACTGGCCACCTATATGTTCCTGCACGATCCTTACGGCTTTTCCCATATCCTGTTCAATATGTTTACGCTGTGGATGTTCGGCGCCGAATTGGAACGCAGTTGGGGCAGCCGGCGTTTTCTAAGCTATTATTTTTTGTGCGGGATCGGCGCCGGGCTGTGCGTGGTGGCGGCCAACTGGGTGGCCGGCAGCCTGGCCACGCGGACCATCGGAAGCTCCGGAGCGATTTACGGCGTACTGCTGGCCTTTGGCATGCTGTACCCGGACCGTGTGGTGCTGTTCAGTTTCCTGTTTCCCATCAAGGCCAAATACTTCGTCATGCTGCTGGGCGCGATCGATTTCCTGAGTTCGATCGGCGCCAGCACGAGCGGCGTCAGCCATGTGGCGCACCTGGGCGGCTTGCTGGTAGGTTATCTGTACCTACGCCATGGCCGCTATGCCTTCGACCCGGTGGCCGGGCTCATCCGCGCCTACGAAGCCTGGAGGTTCCGCCGCGCCAAGAGCCGGTTCCGGCGTTACATCCACAAACACCGGGGCGGTGGCCTTAATTGAACCGCCAAGCGGAGGTAACACGCCAGCCTTCCGGCGCGTCCAACCAGCGGTGATATATTTGGGCATGAGGAGTTTGCCATGAGCACCATACGTTTGGCTTCCCTGCTGGCGGGCGCATTTCTGGCGCTGCCAGCGGCTGTCTATGCGCAGGAGGGGCCGCGCAAGGAGGGGAGCGAAACCGGCGCCCGCCCGCGCAAGAAGGCTGCCGAACCGGAGAAGGAGGCTGAAAAGATCCCCTCCCGGCTGTCCAAGAAGGACCGTCCGCCGTTGCCGGACGGCGTTCCCACCTTTCGCGCCGACGTGAACACGGTGAGCGTCGAAGTGACGGTTCTGGACAACAAGGGCCGTTTCATCCCCGGCATTCCCCGGGCCAACTTCCGCGTGCTTGAAGACGGCGTGCCTCAACAAATCGCCAACTTCGGTTTGAGCGAAGCGCCCATGACGGTCTGCATGGTCGTCGAATTCAGCAACCTCTTTCAGAGTTACTGGTCCGAGACTTGGTATCAGACCTTGACCGCGGCGTACGGTTTCCTGGAAACGCTGCGCCCGGAAGATTACGTGGCCGTGGTGGCCTATGATCTCCGCCCGGAGATTCTTTCGGATTTTTCCACCGACAAACGCGCCGCCTATGAGGCCATGCAGCGGCTGCGCTTCGCCGCCTACTCGGAATCCAACCTCTTCGATGCGCTGACGGACACGGCGGACCGGATGAAGGACATCGAAGGCCGCAAAGCCATCGTCCTGATTTCCTCCGGCGTGGATACTTTCAGCAAGATCACTTTTGATAAAGCGCGCAAGATCTTGCAGGAAGCCGCCGTACCCGTCTACGCCATAGGCCTGATGCAAGCCCTCAGGGATTACTACGATGCCCATGGGGCGCTGTCCAGCATCGCGCGCATGGATTTCTTGCAAGCCGATAACCAGATGCGCACGTTCGCCCGCGAGACGGGCGGCATGAGCTTTTTCCCGCGATTCTACGGCGAGTTTCCAGGCATCTTTCGCGCCATCGCCGACAGCCTTCGCAACCAATACTCGTTGACCTACCAGCCCACCAATCAGGCACGCGACGGCAAGTTCCGCCGGATCAAAGTGGAATTGGTGAATCCGGCCACCAACGAACCGCTGCGGATTGTGGACGAAAAGAAGAAGCCCATCAAGTACACCATTATCGCCAAGGCCGGCTACACAGCGCCGCGGGAAGTCGAGTGACTTCGCGCGGCGCATGGGGGCCGCCGGATTTTGGAACAAGTCCAGCGGCGGAAGTCAAGAATTCAATCTTTCCATTTTTCAAGCCGATACAAAACCATTGACAGTTCAATTTCAGCTTTGTTAACTTGCAAAAGTTCTCATGAAGTCTTCATCATCTTCCAGTACTGTTCCTGCTGCGCGTATTCTCTTGGTGGATGACAACCAGGCAGGGCTGGCCGCCAGGAAGTCGGTGCTTGAAGAATTCGGCCACAAGGTGACAACCGCTGTCAGCGGGCACGAAGGGCTGGAATGTTTCCGCGCCGGGACATTCGACCTCGTGATCACCGACTATAAGATGCCGCGCATGAATGGCATTGAATTGATCGAACGCGTTCGCACCCTGAAAAAGGAAATCCCCGTCATACTCATCTCCGGTTTTGCCGATCCTCTCGGCTTGAACGAATCCAACACCGGCGCCGACGTTGTCATACAGAAAAGTTCAAACGAAGTGACTCAATTGGTGCGCTCGGTGCACCGTCTGCTGCGCTGCCACTTGCCCAAGAAGCCTCCGGCTGCGCATCAGCCGCCGGCCGCCAAAGTGAAGCGCAAGAGCGGCTGAGCGGTCATCTTGCCAGCGGAAACAGCGCCAGAGGGTTGTCGCACAGCAACATCCGGCCGATGTGCAGAGCGTCGTCTTCCGTGTATACGCCCGCTTCGACGTTTTCAGCCAGCACCTGGGCGATATTGCGGCGCGCCATTTTGGCGTGGCCGTAGCTCAACTCGGCGTAGTTGTAGTCGCCGCCGAAGCCCATGATCTTGTTGAGCGGGACCGTTTCCAGGTATTCATGTAGCGCCCGGCGGCTGACGCCGGGGGCGATGATGTGCGCCCAGCAAAAGTCTACATACACATTCGGAAACATCTTGGCCAGAACCGCCAGTTCGGACTGGTAGGGGTAACCGATGTGGAATAGGTCGAACTTCACCGTGGGATACAGAAAGAACAGGTTGGTCAGGCGCGTGGGATTGGAATTGGTGATGAAATTGGGCCCCGCGTGCAATCCGGTATGCAACTGCACAGGGTAGTTGTGGGCCTCCGCCAGCCGCATAAGGTAATGGAACATGTGGTCTTCCAGGTCGCGCCAAGGACGGTGGCGCAAACGCCGGAATCCTTGCGGTAGCTCGCCTCCGCCGCGCATGATCTGCTCGAAATCACGCTCGGCGTCGGCTTTCGGTGCCTCGCGAAACTCGATCTCGCGGTTGTAGGCGATGGTGGATTTCACCGCCGCCATGCCCACTTCCACGCTTTGCGCGAAGCTTTTCTCCATGGCCTGCTTCAACCCTTGCAGACTGGTGATGCTCACGCCGGTTAGCTGCTCGAGCTCCTCCACCGCGCGCCGCGTGGGGGGTGTAATGAAACGGTCGAATTTGCGCGCCGGAACGAAAAACTCCGGGTCGAGTTTCATGGGAGCCGGATTGTAATTATCGTCGACAATGGCGCGGCGAATGCGGGCGCGTTGCTTGAACACCCAGCGGTATAGGCCCGGCCGGCACCGGGCGGCGATGCGCTGGTTCAAAACCGGCAAAGTCGCAGCCGAAATTTCTTCGACGCCGTAGAGGTCGCCGATAGTGATGCGCAACGCCTGCCCGTAGCCTGTGAAGCGGCAGTTGCGCCACCACGGCTCAAATGCGCTCCAGCGCGCCGCGGACGGGGCATTGCGGTTGTTGATCACGTCCTGAGCAGCCTTGGGCAGTCCGGAGCTAATCGCATCGCCCATGAGATAGTGTGAAGCCAGAGTGAAAAAATCGGCGGGCTCCTCCAGCCGCTTCTTCTCAAGCCAAGTGTGCTCGTGCGTATCGATAATTTCCAGCGCATCGAAGGCCTCAAACAAACGATCACACAGGCTTCGCGAGCAGGGTGCGGCCGAAGCGGCCGGGGTTAACCCCACACCGGGCAGCTGGTACAAGAGATCACGGCGGCGTGTTGGCATGGCTTTAGCTTGAGTGCGAATTCTAACACACCGGCCCGCTCGTCAACCCCACGCTAGCGCAGCAACGCAGTTATGTGCGGAATCAGTTCTTCATAGGTCATTTCGCCGGGGTGATACAACCGCACGATGCCCTGCCGGTCGATGAGAACCAATGTTGGCACGCTGCTGGATCCATAGACCCGCATGTTCTCTTCACTGACGGGCAGCGGTTCATCGGCCAACGCGGGGTAAGTTTCACTGCGTACTTTGGCGATGTAGGGCAACTCCTCAGCCGGCGAGGCCTCCTCGCCGCGCTTGGTGTAGCCGTAAAGCGACGTGGGAAGATAAAACTTCAATCCCCTGGAACCGTATTCGGACTTCAACCGCGCCAGCACCGGCGCCATAGCCTTGCAATCGGGGCACCAGTGCGCCCAGAAAAACAGCAGCACCGGATGGCCTTTCTGAGCCGCCAGCGGTTCCGGCTGGCGGCCCAGGAACTGGCTCAAATCAAGCGGCGGCGCCGGTTTGCCCACAAGGCTCAGTAAGTTGATGTTCTTCTGGATCCGGCTGTGCAGGGTGGTGCCGCGATAACGCGCGAGTTCGGCCTCCAGCAGACGCGTTGCGGCGCTCAGTTCGCCGCGCCGGGCAAGCGTCTGGGCCTCGACCTCGATGGCTGCGCCCAAGGCCGTCGCCAGGAGCCGGTCTTCATCGATGCTGCGTCCTTTCAGCGCTTCCGCTACCAGTTCGCGCGTACGTGCAGCATAGCCGGCAGCCCGGTCCAGACGGTTCCGCTCCAACGTTGCGCGGGCCATCCAGCTAAAGGCAGCGGCGGCTTCACTGGTTGCGCCATGCACGGCCCGGTAGTCGCGCAGGCGCATTTCCGCCGTCGCAAAATCATCCACGGCAATGAGCGAGCGCACCTCGGCCACCAGCGCCGGCTGCGGCGCGGGGGCGGCCCTCAGGAGAGTCAA
>CAYSBM010000065.1:7813-11351 GCA_964429095.1 uncultured Solibacteraceae bacterium
ATCTCCAGCCGATCGAGCGGGCGTATCTCGAAGTGATCAGCATGGTCCGGCTCGATCCCGCCCGCGCCCTGGCCCGAATGCAAGCGATCGTCGATCTGTATGATCAGCCGGGCAGCGACGCCGGCTCGGTCGGCCAATGCCTGCCGCTCGCGCGCCGCCGCTTCTTCCTTGGAAGATGGAGGCGCCGGCGCAGTCCTGGGTTTGCCTTGCTCGGCCAGGGCCAGGAAACGTGCGAATTCCCAGGCTGGAGTATTACGGTAGGCTCGCCAGAACTCAGATTGAAGAAACCGCTGGGCGACCGGTCCCGTGATGATTACTTCCAACGACAGGGTCTTGCCGGGACAGAGTTCGGCAAAGCGGCGGATGTAATCGCCGATTCCGACATTCCCTTCTCCCAGCCGCACCCATTGCACGGCGCTGCCTTCGCTGGTACGCCACACCGCACTGTCCCTGAGGTGCGCGGTAAGCACGTAAGGCGCCAGGGTTTCCAGAGTCAGGTGCGGATCCTCTATGGCCCAGAGCGGATTACCCGAATCCAGGCATACGCCGGCGATGTCGGAGCCCGCCTGCTCGACAAGCATCTTTAGCTCGCGCGCCTGCATGTCGCCGGAGTGGTTCTCAATGGCGATCTTCAGGCCGCTGTCCAGAATCCGCGACCGCGAGGCGCGCAGCACTCGCACGGTGTTCTCAATGTGCTGTTCGATGGTGAGCTTGCCCCGGCGGTCGGCGCTGTTGCTCAGGAACGCGCGCACGATGGGCGAACCGAGGATCCGGGCCGCCTCCAGCATGCGTGCGATTTGCTCCTCGGCGGCGCCCTGCTGAGGATCGAAGATGCCGGAGCTGGGACAGATCGAACGCATTCCGGCCTCGATCTGAATTCCCAGACGCCTGGCATGCTCGCGAACTTGTTTCAGGAGCCCCGGATCGAGCCCTCCCAGAAACCGTATCTCAGAGAAATGGACCACATCGACTTTCAGGCGGGCACAGTAATCCAGGAATTCGAAGGCCGTCCCCCCCTGGCTGCGCAAGCTGAAAAGGTCGATGCCGATCCGCAGGGCGGGTTTAGATTGCCCGGAGGAAACTTGTCCCAAGCTGCCGGCGGCTGCCGCGCAGAAGGTTCGACGGCGTATTTCGATATTATCCATGACGGTCTATAGCTCGAGCGACTTGAGGTAGGCGCGGAACTCCTCGCCCAAATCATTGCGCGCCAGGGCAAACTCGACCGTAGCTTTCAAGAAACCCAGTTTATCGCCGGCGTCATAGCGGGTCCCTTCAAAGCGGTAACCATAGACCGGGCAATTCGCCAGCAGATTACGCAACGCATCGGTAAGTTGGATCTCGCCTCCCGCGCCTGGCTCGGTCCGCTCGATAGAGGCGAAAATCTCCGGCGCCAGAACATAGCGGCCGATGATGGCCAACTTGGACGGCGCTCTGCCCGGCGCGGGCTTTTCCACCAGATCCGTAATCCGATACAGCCGGTCGACAGCACCGTTGTAAGGCACCGGCTCGGCCGCGACCACACCGTATGCGGAAATCTTTTCGGGCGGAACCTCCATCAACGCCAGCACGGATGCGCCGCAGTGGGCATGAACGTCCAGCAATTGCCGGAGGCATGGCGTCTCCGCGCGGATCACGTCGTCGCTGAGCACCACGGCAAACGGCTCACATCCCACCAGTTCACGGGCGCGCAAAACGGCATGGCCCAGCCCCAACGCTTCTTTCTGGCGGATATAAGAGACATCGATCATGTCCGAAACCCGCCGCACATCTTCGAGCAAGTCCGCGCGGCAGCGCCGCTCCAGCAGATTTTCCAACTCGAAGCTGACGTCGAAATGATCTTCGATGGCGCTCTTGCCCCGGCCGGTCACAATGATGATATTCCGTATGCCGCTCTGCATGGCTTCTTCCACGCCGTATTGGA
Source organism: uncultured Solibacteraceae bacterium (assembly GCA_964429095.1). Classification (GTDB taxonomy): domain Bacteria; phylum Acidobacteriota; class Terriglobia; order Bryobacterales; family Bryobacteraceae; genus JAJFUV01. Next base: position 9,735 of record CAYSBM010000065.1, read on the forward strand.
TCAGCGGCTTGTCTACCAACGGGAGCATCTCTTTGGGCTGCGCCGTGGTGGCGGGAAGAAAGCGGGTTCCCAAACCCGCGGCAGGAAACACGGCCTTCCTCACGGTCGGAGTCATCATTCTTATTGTATGCATGCGGGGTCCCCCTTTCTCCTCCGGTTGTGGATAATGATGCATATGGCCGACGAGCGCTTCCAGTTCGCGGTGGAACTGTACGAAAAGGCGCACCGGCTTTGCCAGCAGGGCGAACCGGAACTGGCGATGGACTTATGCCGCCGTTCGCTGGAACTTTACGCCACGGCAGAGGCGCGGACGCTACTGGGCTGGATCTATCATGACCAGGGGCGGCTGGATGACGCCATCGCCGAATGCAAGAAGGCTGTGGAACTGGACCCCGACCTCGGCAATCCTTACAACGACATCGGCGCTTACCTGATCGAAAAAGGCGAATACGACGCCGCCATCGGTTGGTTGGAAAAGGCCACTCGCAGCCGCCGCTACCGCAGTTACCATTTCCCGTGGTACAACCTGGGCCGGGTTTACGCCGCCAAGGAATTATTCAAGCGTGCGGCTGAGTGCTTTGAGCGTGCTCTGGAAATCGAACCGGACTACGCCGAAGCCGAAGCCGCATTAAGACGGCTCAAGCTGCTGGTCCAATAGGCGTTCAGGCACTTATCGAGAGTGGCCTGCGGCCGATGCCCGGCGCCGTGCGGTGAACGTTGCGCCCGGCCTGCTGCGCCTGACGCAGAATCAACCGTGCCTTCGGCGTTATGGCGCCCGTCTCTCGCGGGCATGGATTGCGCGGGACTGTCCGCCTCGTGCTGCCTCAAGCCGTCCTGCCGCGGTTGCGCCACCATGTATTCACCAACGTGGCCGCCAAAATGACTGCGCCTCCGGTGAGCGACAGCGCGCCGGGTTGCTCACGGTGGAACAGCCAGGCCCATAGCGGATTGAGTACAGGCTCGATCAGCATGATGATGGAGGCTTCGAAAGCCGGCACTTTCCGCAGGCCAGCCGTCATGCAGGCATATGCCACACCGATCTGCACCACGCCCAGATAGAAGATCAACACCCAGTCGGCGGCTGCGGCGTGTTCAACCGGGATGGCCAGGGGCAGAGACACCGCGCAAGCGATCAAGTTCCCAACCACGATGTGCGCCAGCGTGCTTTGGCCCCCGGCCGCGCTGCGCGCGATCCAGCGGATGCCGGCGATCGTGAGCGCCCAGAATACGCCGCTGACGGCGGCAATCACATTGCCCGCAGCGGGGTTGGGCGCGGTGGACACGGCCGGCTCGCTGCCCAGGAAGAACAGGGCCATCCCCCCCGCCACCGCCGCCATGAGAACGACGTCGCGGCGCCGGATATGCTCGCCGAGCAACCAGGGGGCAAGCAGCAGCAGGTACAGCGGCGCGGTGGATTGCAGGAAGATCGTATTGGCTGCCGTGGTCAGTTTATTGGACAGCACGAACAGCAGCATGGTGCCCGCGTAAGCCGCGCCCACCGGCAACACTCTCCAACTCCATCCTCTGCGAGACGCCGGCAGCAACAGCAAGACGCTCAGGGCCGCAACAAGGGAGCGCAACCCGGCCACTTGCCAGGCTGAAAGCGAGGTGGCCTTG
>CAYSBM010000066.1:0-11350 GCA_964429095.1 uncultured Solibacteraceae bacterium
CTTTACCCTGGCCAGTTACATGATAGAAGGCGGCCCCTCGAAGACTTTTCTGCGCACCAAGCAGATGATGTACGCAAACGAGACTCTCTGGCGCCGCTTGATGGGCAAGCTTGTGGATGTTCTGGGGCCCTTCGGGATTTTGCAGGTTGGCGCCGGCGCCCGGGCAATCCAGGTCTTCGACAGTTGGGTGGGGGCTTTGGGGCCGGATGATTACGTCCGCTACGTCGCCCCATACTCGCGCGCGCTAATCGAACGCCTGCGTTCGACCGGCGTACCGGTCATTCATTTTGGCACCGGCGCAGCGGGTTTTTTCCGGGAATTGCACGCTGCCGGCGGAGACGTCATGGGTGTCGATTGGCGGGTGAACATCGACCAGGCGTGGATGGACATCAGCTACCGTTCCGCCATACAGGGCAACCTGGATCCGGCCGTGCTGCTGGCGCCGCTGCCTGAACTGAAAATGCGCATCGAAGAACTGCTCAAACGCACAGGAACGCGTCCGGGCCATATCTTCAACTTAGGCCACGGGATTTTGCCGGAAACTCCGGTCGATCACGTCAAGGCTGCCGTGCAGATGGTCCGGGAGTTCCGCCCATGAGCCGGGCCGTGCTCCTTTTGGCGCACGGAGCACCGGAACGGATTGAAGATATTGAGCAATACCTCGGCCACGTCCGGGCGGGACGGCCTTTGCCGCCCCATGTGCTCGAACAGATCAAGCAGCGTTATGCGCTGATCGGGGGCGGCTCACCTTTATTGGAGTGCACACGCCGGCAGGCCGCAGCACTTCAAGCGCGGCTCGGAATTGCGGTCTATTACGGCATGCGCAACTGGCATCCATTTATTCAAGAGACCATGGCGCGCATGCAGGCGGACGGCGTCCGCCGTATAGCGGCCATCTGCCTGGCGCCGCAGTACTCCAAATTCAGCGTAGGTCTGTATTTCCGGCGCGTGCAGGAAGCCAAAATGGCCTTGCAGATGGATGCCGAAATCGTTTGGACGCAAAGCCTCCACAACCATCCCGGCCTGGTGGGAGCGTTCGCGGAGAAACTCGCTCCCCTGCTGCCGGCCGAACGGGTGTTATTCACCGCCCACAGCCTGCCGGAGAAAGTCCTGGAGCAGGGGGACCGCTACGATGCCGAAACCCGCACCACGGCCGCACTGGTGGCGGCGCGTTTGGGCCTGCCGCAATACGACTTCGCTTACCAAAGTCAGGGGTTGACGGAAGAAAAGTGGCTGGGGCCGACGGTTGAGTCGGTGCTGGAGGATTACGCCGCGCATGGCGTGAAGCGGGGCGTGTTGGCTCCCGTTGGCTTTGTCTCCGCGCACGTTGAGGTGCTCGACGACGTGGACATTCTGTTCCGCGATTCCGCAGCCGCCAGGGGCATCCGTCTGGAGCGTGCCGCTTCACTCAACGACTCACCGTCCTTCATCGCCGCGTTGGCGGATGTGGCGCGGGAAAAGCTGGGGACGGACTGAATGCAGCGTGTCTTAATAGCGGGAGGAGGCATCTCGGGGCTTTCCGCGGCCTATTATCTGGCCAAGCGCGGCATCGCTTCGATCCTGGTGGAGAGACAGGAGAGGCTGGGGGGCGTCATCCAGACCGAAACGCTGGATGGTTGCGTGCTCGAGAGCGGACCGGACAGTTTCATTTCCATCAAACCCTGGGCGTTGGAACTCATCCATGAGCTTGGCCTTTCGGGCGAGGTGATCGGATCCAATGACCATTTGCGGGTAACCTATCTTCTGCGGCATGGCCGGCTGACGCCGCTGCCGGACGGGTTAATGCTGATGGTTCCGACCAAGCTGCGGCCTATGATCACCACGCGGTTGCTAAGTTGGCCCACCAAGCTCCGAATGGGATGGGAAATGCTGCGGCGTCCGCCACGCTCACCGCAAGCGGACCGCTCGGTGGCGGATTTCATACGCGATCACTACGGACAGGAAACAGTGGACTATCTGGCCGAACCTCTGCTGGCTGGTGTCTATGGAGGCGACCCGGAGGCGCTCAGCGTGTCGAGCGTGCTGCCGCGATTTGTGGAACTGGAAGCCCGGTATGGAAGCCTGAGCCGGGGGGTTTTGGCCGAAATGCGCCGGGCCCATGGTGCCACGGGCAAAGCCTCACTGTTCCGCACTTTGAAACGTGGCTTGGGCTCGCTGGTGGAAGCCGCAGCAGCGGCCGCCGTACCAGCTATGACGAGGGTGCGCGGTGTGGTGGAAACCATCGAGCGCGCCGGCGGCGGTTGCCGCGTGCGGGTGAACGGCGAGTGGATGGAAGCCGAGCATGTGGTGCTGGCCGTGCCGGCCTATCAGGCCGCGGAAATCCTGGAAGGGCTGGACCCCGAACTGGCAAGCGAGCTGGCGGCCATACCGTACAGTTCCTCGACCACGGTCTCGCTGGGCTACCGGCGGGAAGGGTTTCCACACCCGCTCAACGGATTCGGCTTCTTGGTTCCCAAACGCGAGCGTGGACGCATGATGGCTTGTACCTGGGTGGGAACGAAATTCTCTCACCGCGTGCCGGATTGCTATGTTCTACTACGGTGTTTCTTGGGCGGTGAAGCTTCGATCCACGACAGCGACCGGGTCATCGTGGATGCCGTGCGCCAGGAGCTAGGCGGCATCATGGGCATACGGGCCCAGCCGATTTTCGTCCGTATCGCCCGCTGGCCGCGCTCCATGGCGCAATACGTGGTGGGGCACCAGCAACGCCTGGAGCGTATCCAGCAACGCCTAGCGCGCCTCGCCGGGATACATCTGGCCGGCAACGGCTATCATGGCATTGGCGTGCCGGACTGCATCCGCATGGGCCGGGATGCGGCTGCCCGGATAGCCGTTGCCATCGGAAACGTTTAGCGCCGCAACACCACGGCGAACCCGGCGGGCGTTAACTCCAGCCTTTCAATGCGGTGCTTCAAGGGGAAAGGTTCACCCAGGCGCATATCCGGGCTATAGCGTTGCGCAAAGTGGCGCACGAGGAAGTCCACGACGATCTTGGGAATCGTTAGCCCGGAAACCTCCAATCTTTCCAGGTAGACGGCCGCGCGGCCGCCGCCAGCTTCCAGGCGCGCCGAAGCTCGCACTGGCCGCCAGCCTTCAAACGCCTTGGCAAACAGCCAGCCGGGCGCAACGCCTTTGGCTGCCAGCAGTTTCACGAGATTTACATCCGCGGTTGCCGCGGCGCGGCCATAGCTGAATTCGAGCTGGGCGTGTGTTACGGCGCCCGGAATGAGTTGGAGTACTTCCTCATTCAGAAACGCATCCAGTTCCGGCTTGGTGAACAGTACCCGCGAACCTGGCGGCGCTTGACCCGCAAGGATCAAGGCGATCTTTTCTTGGCAACGCAAGTGGTTCGGGCTGGCAGGCGCGTAGCCTAACATCCAGACCAGCAGGCAACCCAGCAAGCGGCAAGGCATCTAATTTGATTATAGGCAGCCGCACGGCTGGGCAGCTTTTCATGGGATGATCAAGGAAGGGAGGGAAGATGAGAGCGAACATTCTTGTTGTGGCTTCGTTGTTCACCAGCCTGCTAGCGGCCCAATCCGACAGCGCCAAGCGCTTGGAAGCGGCTGCCGGAGTCTTCTCTGAAGTCATGGCCACGCCGGACAAGGCCATTCCGCAGAACCTGCTCGAAAAGGCGCAGTGCGCCATCATTGTTCCCGGCATGAAGAAGGGAGCGTTCATTTTCGGCGCGAAGTACGGAAAAGGCTATGCCATGTGCCGCAAGTCCAACGGCGTGGGCTGGTCGGCGCCGGCAACTGTGAGGATCGAAGGCGGCAGCTTCGGGCTTCAAATCGGAGGTTCGGAGACCGACGTGATCATGCTGGTAATGAACGAACGCGGCATGCAGCGGCTGCTGTCGAGTAAGTTCACACTGGGTGCCGACGCTGCGGTTGCTGCCGGACCGGTGGGACGGACCACCGCTGCGCAGACCGACGCTTTCATGACGGCCGAGATTCTGTCATGGTCGCGCAGCCGGGGAGTATTTGCGGGAATCAGCCTGCAAGGCGCCACGCTACGCCAGGACCTGGATGGGAACAAAGAACTTTACGGTAAGCCGTATCAGAACCGCGACATCATACTCCGAGACACCGCCGTGCCTCAGCCCGCCAGCCGCCTGATCGGCCTGCTGAACAAGTACTCAGGACGCAAATAGGAAATTCGACCGCGTGGCGGAGTGCTACTTGTGCCGGTATGTGATACGTCCCTTCGTCAAATCGTAGGGTGACATCTCGAGGGTGACCCGGTCCCCGGCGAGCACGCGGATCCGGTTCTTGCGGAGTTTTCCTGCCAGGTGCGCCAAAATGGTTCTGTCTTCGTCCAACTGGACGCTGAACAAACCGCTGGGAAACTTTTCCACCACGGTCCCCACCACTTCAATGCAATCTTCCTTACTCATTCGCCTCCTTAGCTGATATGGGTTGCCGCAGGGCAACCCTTTTAAAGATATTGCATTAGATCTGGCCGGGAGTCAATCGGGAGGGGGTGCTGGGGAGAAACAGCTCAAGTGTTTCCATCTTGGTCCGATAAGGGGGAAGACGGCGGGAGTATGATCTCACTCAGACGCAGCCTGGAAAGGTACGAGACGATCGAGCAACGGCATGCCGCGACCCTGGCAGCGTTGCTGGCCGCCATCGCAAGCATAGAAAAACACGCCGTGCCCAGCCAGGAGGAGGTCTTGTCTCGGCATCGTGCCGCTTTGCGGGCCCTACGCCGTCAAGTGGCTGCCGATCCGAGCCCGGAAATGCTCCGCACCGGCACGGATTACCTGGACGGCGAACTTAAGGAGTATGCCGAACAAGCCAGAGCATTCTACCAACGGCGCGAAATGGAGATGCGCGCCATTCTCCAGTTGGCGGCGAAAGCCTCGCGCGCCATGCAGTCGAGCACGGATGCCTACTCAAACCGGTTTGGCAACTTCGCCCGGCAGTTGGAATCTTTGGCGGAGCTGGAGGACTTGGGCGAGATCCGCCGCCGCCTGGCGCGAGAAGTGGAACAGTTGCGGGCGTGCGTTCAAGAGATGTCAGCGGCGTATTCAACCGCTTTGCGCCGGCTCCAGCAACCGTTGCGCCAGTATGAAATACGGCTCAAGCAAGCCGAAGAGATGGCCGCTCGCGACCCACTGACCGGCGCCGCCAACCGCCGCGAGGGGGAGCGACAGATCATTCAGCGTGTGAACTCCGGAACCCGGTTTTGCATCATTCTCCTCGATCTGATCCATTTCAAAGGAGTGAACGACCGGCTGGGCCATTTGGCAGGCGACGAGGTTCTTCGGCAATTCACCCAAAGACTTCAGAGCTCGGTGCGAGAAAACGACTTGGTGTGCCGTTGGGGCGGAGACGAGTTCATCATCCTCATGGACTGCGGGCTGTCAGACGCGATGATGCGCGCACGCCAAATCAGCAGTAAGGTATTCGGGGCCTACACCGTGAATCCTTCCGGCAAGCCGCAGGCCGTTCAAGTTCAGGCCTCCACCGCTGTGGCCGAACACCGCGAGGGCGAGACCGCCGAGGCGCTGTTTGCGCGCGCCGATGCGATTCTGTATTGCGAGAAGCCCGTTTCCAACAACCGGTTCGCCTGAACGGCCGGGCTGTACTACCTTGGTAAGGGAAAGGTAGCGGCAATCACTTGGCGGAATTTGCGGATTTTCATGTACTGGTGACGGGAGCGGGCCGCGGCATCGGAAAGCGCCTGGCCATGGGCTTTGCCTCGGCGGGCGCATCCGTCGGACTGCTGGCGCGAAGCCAGCCGGAGCTCGATCTGGCGCGGCTGGAGATCGAACATACCGGCGCCAGGGCGATAGCGTTACCGGTCGATGTGCGCGATTTCGCAGCCCTCCGGCGGGCGGTTAGCCAGATGAGCGAAGCCATGGGGGCCATAGACGCTTTGGTGTGCGCTGCCGCCGTGCAAGGACCGATCGGCCCGCTGAGCGAAGCGGATCCGCGCAACTGGGCCGATGCCGTTGAGACCAACTTGCTCGGCGTAATGCACGCCTGCCGGGCCGTGCTGCCTGCCATGATCGCCCGGCGTCGCGGCAAGATCATCGTCCTAAGCGGAGGCGGCGCCGCCTATCCCCGCCCTTACTTCACCGCTTATGCGGCTTCCAAGGCGGCCGTGGTGCGGCTGGTTGAATGCTTGGCCGAAGAGGTCCGCGAACATAATATCCAGGTCAACGCCCTGGCGCCCGGCGGAACCTTCACCCATATGACCGACGAAATTCTACGCGCAGGCGAACGCGCCGGATGGAAAGAACGCGAGGACGCAGAACAGGTCCGCCATTCCGGAGGGGTGCAGCCGGATCAGCAAATCCAGTTGGCTTTGTTCTTGGCTTCGCAGCGTTCCAACCATATCAGCGGCAAGTTGATTCACGTCAAAGACGACTGGCGTAAGCTGGAACATAAGAGCCTGAGCCCGGACATGTACACGCTGCGCCGGGTGCAGAAGAATTCCTGACACACCAGGCGGTTCATGCGGCTCGCTCTGTTAACATTGGAGCTGGGATTCCAAGTGCCATGCGGGCAATTCGCGCCGATAGGGCCGATTCCACCTCAAGTTGGCGGTTGACCATCACCAGCCTGCCTGCCGGCTTGGTACAGCGCGGCGCTACGCAGTTGTCATGGGTAGGCGGCATCACGGCGGCTTTGGTTAGCGCGGTTTGGGTGGCCACCATTCTGTTGCGTCCCGAAGTACTGCGCCAGCAGCACTGGCTGCTGTGGGCCAATTCGGCTGTGCTGGTCTCGGTCTCCATCGCGCTGGCGTTGATCAGCCGGCTAGGCCTGGTCGCCGCCAGAACGCTAGTCTGGCTCGGCGTGATTTACGAGATTGGCGGAGCATTCTTGGTGGCGATTTTTGAGCATGCCCTGCCGTGGGGCGAGCAGTTGCCTGCCCGCGGGATTTCTACGGTGGCGGCTTGGATTGTGATATGCGGGCTCCTATTACCACAGACACCGGCCGGGAGCCTGTTGACAGGGTTGGCGGCTGCCGCCATGGGGCCCGTGGCGCATTATGCTCTGGCAGGGATGCTAGGGTATCAGCCCGCGCCTGGAGAGACGTTGTTCATCTGGTGCTTCCCACCTTTCCTGGTTGCCCTGTGGATTGCCACGGTCAGCCGGCGCATGTACCGTCTGGAATTGGATTTGACCCGGGCCAAAGAGATGGGCCGCTATCATTTGAAACGGCTGCTCGGTAAGGGTGGCATGGGAGAGGTGTGGTTGGCCCGCCACCGCCAACTGGCTGCCGACGCGGCCGTAAAACTGATCCGCCCCGAGGTTCTGATCTCGCAACCTGGCCGGCAGGCCTCGTTGATTCGGAAACGGTTTGAACGGGAAGCTCGCGCCACCGCCGCGCTGCGTTCGCAGCACACCGTGCGGCTATATGACTTCGGCGTGGCCGAAGACGGCAGTTTTTACTACGCCATGGAGCTTCTGGACGGCATCAACCTGGAGCAACTCGTCAAGCGATTCGGACCGCAGCCACCGGCCCGCGTCGTGCATATTCTGAGGCAGGCCTGCGATTCGCTGGGCGAGGCGCACCTTTATGGATTGATCCACCGCGACGTCAAGCCTACTAATCTTTTCCTTTGCCGCATGGGCTTGCGGGTCGATGTGGTGAAACTGCTGGATTTCGGCTTGGTCAAGTCGGTGGTTCCCGACTCGCAGACCCGCATGACCATCGATGGGGTGACGACTGGAACGCCCGCTTACATGGCTCCGGAAATAGCCATGGGAGTCCAAGATATCGATGGGCGCGCCGACCTGTATCAGCTTGGCTGTGTGGCGTACTGGTTGCTGACCGGCCAACTGCTGTTCGACGAGCCGTCGCCGGTCGCCATGGCGCTGGCGCATGTGCAGCGGCCGCTGGTGCCGCCCAGTGAACGCAGCGAGACGCCAATCCCCCCGGAGCTCGAACGTATTGTGATGGCGTGTTTGGAGAAGAATCGCGAGAAGCGTCCCCCAAGCGCCATCGAACTCGACCGCATGCTGGCTCATCTGGACTCGCCGCACCGCTGGACGCAGCAGGAGGCTCAGCGCTGGTGGCAAGTGAACCTGCCCGGCTGCACGCTTCCAACAGGCGATGAGGAGGAGCCCGGAACGGATCCCGAGGAAACTCCCGTCAAGTGAACTCCAGCGGAATCTCCAACCGGGCGCTGCCCGCCGCCGCCATGGCCGGCGCGGGCCTGCTGATGGCGCATCAGGTCGCCGGCAAAGCGGCGCGAGATGCGGTTTTCTTGTCGAACTATGACCCCAGCGCGTTGCCGGCCATGATGGCGGCGGCGGCCATTACGGCGGCCTGTCTGGGACTGGCGAGCAGCCGGGTATTGAGCCGCCTGACCCCGGGCCGGGTGGTGCCGTGGGCCTTTGCGCTCAGTGCGCTTCTACAACTGGCCGAGTGGCGGCTGCTTTTCACCCATCCCCATCTGGCCGCAGTGGCCGTCTACCTTCATCTGGTGGCCTTTAGCGCCGTGTTGCTTAGCGGCTTCTGGTCACTCACCAACGAACTTCTGGACGCCCACACCGCCAAGCGGAGATTTGGACAGATCGCTGGCGCGGGAACTCTGGGCGGCATTCTGGGGGGGCTGGCGGCGGAGCGCGTCAACGCATGGTTCGACACGCGATCTGTACTGGCGTGGCTGGCCGTCCTGCACTTGGCGGCTTCTCTGACGCTGGCGCTGATGCGCGCCCTGGCCGGGAGCCGCCTTCGCAAACCTGCCACAGCGCCGGATCTTGAAGCGCAAGGATCGGCTCGCCAAGCGTTCGCCAAAGCGCCCTATCTGTTCAGCCTGGCTGCGCTGGTACTCATCGGCACGACCACGGCGGCGGCCATAGATTGGGTCTTCAAATCCCAAGTGGCCGCGCATTACGGACGTGGCGAACCGCTGATGCGTTTCCTTACGCTGTTCCACACGGCGGTGGCCGTGACTACATTTCTGGTGCAGACGCTGGCGACACGTTTCTGTCTGGAGCGGTGGGGGCTGGGCCGGACGGTGAGCGTACTGCCGGCTTCGGTGGCTCTTGGCGGCTTGGGGGCGTTGTTCAGTCCGGTCTTCGGGGTGCTCACGGCGGTGCGCGGGGCCGAGTCAGTGCTGCGCGGCTCGCTGTTCCGTTCCGGTTACGAATTGTTCTACACCCCCATTCCAGTTAAAGAAAAACGGGCGGCCAAGTCGATCATCGACGTTGGCGCGGACCGTTTGGGTGATGCTCTCGGAGCGGGCATTACGCAGTCGTTTCTTTGGTTGGGGGCCGGTACGGCCTCCAACCGCATCCAGCAGACGGTAACCGCGCTGGCCGGTGAGGCTTTTGTGTTGGCTCTAAGGCTGGACCCCGGCTATGTTCAAGCCTTCGAACAAAGCTTGCTGGACCGGGCCGTCGAGTTGGATCCCGGCGAGGTGCACGACACCACTACGCGCGCGGTAGTCTTGAGCGAAGTAGCGGCAGCGCCCGCTGCGTCCAGCGCAATGGAGCGCACCACAGAGCAGGTGCGGCCAGCCCGGCCGCTGGAGCCGCTGCTGCAACAGCTCGCCGATCTGCGCTCGGGCAAGCCAGAACGGGTGTGCGCGGTGCTACAGTCTATTGACCGCTTGGAGCCGTTATTGGCGGCGCAGGTAGTGACATTGCTGGGGTGGGATGAAACCACCGTCCCGGCACGCGCCGTCCTGGCGCGGGCGGCGCCCCGCATCTGCGGACAGTTGGTGGATTGTTTGCTTGATCCGGAGCAGGACTTCGCCATACGCCGGCGCATTCCACCCGTGCTGGTGCATGCGGCAAATCAACGCGCCGCCGACGGCCTGATGCTGGGCTTTGAGGATTCGCGCTTTGAAGTGCGCTTTCAGTGCGGCCGAGCGCTGGCCGAGATGATCGCAAAGCAACCCGAGCTCAGCATCAAGCGGGAACAGGTGCTGAACGTGGTGGAACGCGAGTTGTCCGTAAGCCGGTCCATTTGGAACGGGCGCCGGCTGCTTGACCGCCGCGACACATCCGAACGGACGCAATTTCTAGATGAGGTTCTGCGCGAGCGCGCTGACGCGGGCCTGGAACACGTTTTCACGCTGCTGGGTTTGATTCTCCCAGGCGAACCTCTCAAAGTGGCTTTTCGCGCTCTTCATACCGACGACCGCTTGCTGCGGGGGCTGGCTTTGGAGTACTTGGAAGCCGCCTTGCCGGAGCACATCAGCAGGAAGCTTACCCACATCGTTGAGCAAGGCCCGCGCGAGACGGTGCGCCGGTCCACCGACGAGGTAGTCGCTTCGCTCATGCAGTCCAATCAAAGCGTGGTGCTGCGCCTGCGTGAAAAGCTCGGCGCCAGCGGCTCCGGCTAGGGCGTTGCCGCGCGGCGGGCGTGCTCCCTCCCGATCAGGAAGACAACTCCCAGCCAGACCAAAGTAAGAGCCAGATTGATGGCTGCAAAGGCAGCCAGCGAGAGCTTCAGCGCGGAGCCAGCGAACACCACCCCCGCAGCCAGCACGTCGCCAAAGCGCATAAAGAAAGTATCGATGGCGGCCTTGGCCTTGTACTTGGCCTGCCGGCTGGTGGGCAGAAACAAAGCGTGCCGTGCGGTGTTCTGAATGGAGTAATCAGCAGCGTTTTCCAAAATCTTCACTATGCGTATCATCGCCAGCGCAGGCGCCACGCACATGATGGAATAGCCCCCCAGGGCGATCAGTGGAAGAACAAACAGCGCACCGCGCACCCCCGCATAGTGGAAAACGCGCGAGACCAGAAACATTTGCAGCAGCACGCCGGCCAGGTTCACCCAACTGAAAAAAGCGCCGTAAAACTCGCCGATGAACGTGCGCCTGGCCGCAGCCGCCTCAGGCCCCCATCCGGCCACTCTGGTTGCTTCGGCGGTCACCAGCTTGCTCAGTAAGAACTCGCCACCTGTGTTGACCACGTTGAGCAGCACCACCAGCAGCGCGATCAGCAGCAAGTAGCGGTCGCGGGCCACCAACTGGAATCCGCCGCGCCCGGCGATGGCCTGGGCGGCTTCGGCCGCCTTCTCCTTCGGCGCTCGCGCCACTTCGCGCCGGTTCACAGCGAGTGTGACCAGAACGGCCGCCGCGAGCATGGAGGCAGCCGCCAGCATCATGCCGTATGGTCCCAGCGCGTGCATCCATTTTGATGCAGCGCGCGCGCCGAGCCAAGCGCCGATGGAAACACCCGCGCCAATCACCGGGAACAGACGCTTGCCCTGTGCTTCGGTGTAAAGGTCGTTGGCGAAAGCCCAGAACTGAGCTACCCCCAACACATTGAAGATGCCCAGCCACAAGAAGAAGACTACGCCGACGCGAACGCCGCGCGAGCCGGCAGCCGCGCTCAGCCCCAGCTTGGCGACGAAAAACCACGAGACCCCACAGCTA
>CAYSBM010000067.1:0-1449 GCA_964429095.1 uncultured Solibacteraceae bacterium
CGCCGCTCAGCGCAGCAGGTCCTCAAGCTGAATCCGGGCGTCGGTTTTCGAGTCGCGGTATTTTACGATCACTGGCGTGTAGAGCGAAATGCCCCACTGGCGGCCCACCCCGCTGGTAACCATGCGGGAGCCCGCCACCACCACGGCTTGGGCGGGTATGACCAGGGGCGCCTCGCCTTCGGCCCGGTGGATGACCCCCATTACGAGATCGTAAACGGGTGTAGAGCGGTTGACAATAGTTCCGGTCCCCAACACCGCGCGGGTTTTCACCACCGCCCCCTCATAGACGCCGCAGTTGCCGCCGATCAACACGTCATCTTCGATGATCACCGGCATAGCACCCACAGGTTCCAGCACGCCCCCAATCTGCGTGCCGGCCGAGATATGGCACCGCGCTCCAACCTGCGCGCAGCTTCCCACCAGGGCATGAGAGTCGATCATCGTGCCATCACCCACATAGCTGCCAGCGTTGATGTAGGCCGGAGGCATGATGGTGACGCTCTTGCCTAAATAGCAGCCGTCCCGCACGCTTGTGCCGCCGGGCACGATCCGTACGCCGCTGGCCGCATCGAAGCGGCGCACCGGATAGGTGGCTTTGTCGAACCAGGGTTGGCGTGAAGCGTCCACTGACATGTCCACCAGGGCTCCCATGCGGAATCCCAGCAAAATGCCTTTCTTGCCCCAGCCGTTCACCCGCCAGCCGCTGGCCGAGGACTCATCCGGAGAGGCGGCGCGCACCCGTCCCGCGTTCAGTTCTTCTTTGAAGCGTTGAAACAGGCGAAAGTGCGCCTCGCCATATCGCTCAGGCGGCTCCTCGAAAAGCTTCTCTATCTCAGCTTGCAACGCGCACACTCCGCTGGGACAGCAGTCCCGTTTCTGCCAGAACGGCTTCGATTCTAGCTTGATTCTGCGGCTGAGGAGGAACCAGCGGCAGCCGCCAAACCGGCTCGAGCAAGCCCATGGCAGCCATGGCCGCTTTCACCGGGATCGGATTCGACTCGATGAAGTTTACCAGCATCAAGGGCAAGTACTTGCGCTGCAACTCGCGCGCGCCGGCAAAGTCGCCGATCAGGCACTGGCGCGCCAGTTCGGTCATTTCGGCCGGGATCTGGTTGCTCGCTACCGAAATGACGCCCCGGCCTCCCAGGGCGATCAGCGGCAGCGTAACGGCGTCGTCGCCGGAGAGCACGGCAAAGCTTTCCGGCACTTGCTGAATGATGGAGGCGATCTGGCTGATGTTGCCGGAGGCCTCCTTTACGCCCACGATGTTGTCGATAGCGGCCAGCCGTTTCAGCGTCGCCGGTTCCACGTTCACGCCCGTCCGGCCGGGCACGTTGTAAATCACCACCGGCAGCGAGACGGCGGAGGCAATGGCCTGGTAGTGCTGGTACAGGCCTTCCTGGGTGGGCTTGTTGTAGTAGGGGGTTACCGAGAGAATACCATCGGCGC
>CAYSBM010000067.1:1459-10620 GCA_964429095.1 uncultured Solibacteraceae bacterium
GGGAGCACTTCGGCGGTGTTATAGCCGCCCGCTCCCGCCAGGATCGGCACCACGCCGTGGGCTTCCTCGAGCGTGATTTCGACCACCCGTAGATGTTCGGAGCGCGACAGCGTGGGACTCTCTCCGGTAGTGCCGCAAGGCACCAGAAAATTGATGCCGGCTTCCACCTGCCGCCGGACCAATTTGCGCAGTGTAGCCTCGTCCAGCGAGCCGTTGGCCCGGAAGGGCGTGACCAGGGCGGTACCGCATCCTTCAAACATCATTCACCTCGCGTTCTCGAATACAATATCGCTGAATTCATACATTCCGCGCTTGCCTGCCACCCAGACGGCCGCTTTCAAAGCGCCGCGCGCAAACCCTTCACGGCTGCGAGCCGTATGGCGCAGCGTGATGGTGTCGGCCGCGGAATCGAACCCTATTTCGTGCGTGCCCGGATGAGCGCCCGCGCGATTGGATGCCGTGTCAACCGGCCGCGAGTAGCCGGCCTTCCGCATGTCGGCAACGAGTTTCAGTAAGGTGCCCGACGGCGCGTCCTTCTTGGCGCTGTGATGGATTTCCCAACCCCAGGCGCCGTATTGCTCCTCGCCGGCCAGCAGGCGGGCAGCTTCCGCAACCAGCCGTGAGAAGACGTTGACACCGATGGAAAAGTTGGGACTCCAGACCAGGCCCACACCGTGGCGCGCGACCGCGGCGCGCACCCGCTCCATCTGCTCAAGCCAGCCCGTGGCGCCTACCACCATATTCACGCCTAGTGCGGCGATGCGTTCGACATTGCCGGCCACTGTGGCGGGCGTCGAGAATTCGACAGCTACGTCCACGCCCCGGAAGTTTTCCGGCGTAATGCCGGCAAAGTCCGCGTTGTTGAATTCATCCAGCTTGAGTGAAACCTCGAAGCCGTAGTCTGGGGCAAGCTGCTCGACAAGCCTGCCCATTTTGCCGTAACCAACAATGGCAAGTTTCATGAAGATTCCCAGGTTAGAGAGCTACGTGGCGGCTCACGCCGCCAAACGGCTAGTCAAACACCGCCGGGTCGACTTCGGCGAAGAACTCGCCGTGCAGGGCGGCGACGGCCCCCGCCAAATCGCCCTCGGAAACCACAAAGCCGAAGTTTAGCAAAGATGCGCCCTGGGAAATCATGCCGATGTTGACGTCGGCCAGCGCCCGGAAGATGCGGGCGGCCACACCCGGCGTGGAGCGGATGTTCTCACCCACCAGGCAAACGATGGCCTGGCCGTGCTCGACATTGACTTCGGCGAAAGCCTCCAGCTCGGCCGTGATTTCCTTCAACCGCGCCGTGTTGTCGATGGTGAGGGAAACGCTCACCTCGCTGGTGGCCACCATATCGACAGGGGTCTCAAAGCGGTCGAACACTTCGAAAATGCGGTGCAAGAACCCGTGCGCCATCAGCATGCGCGAACTGGTGACGTTGACCAGCGTGATGTTGCGCTTGCAGGCGATGGACTTGATCACGTTTGAGCAGGGCACGGCTTCGGCGACAATCCGCGTGCCTTCCACTTCCGGCCGGCGCGAATTCAGAATGAGCACAGGGATATTTTTCTCAACCGCGGGCAGCACGGTGGCCGGATGCAGCACCTTGGCCCCAAAGTAGGCCAGCTCGGCAGCCTCACCGAAGGAGATGGTTTTCACGCGGCGCACACCGCTGATGATCCTAGGGTCCCCGGTGAGCATGCCGTCCACGTCGGTCCAGATCTGAATCTCTTCGGCTCCGATGCCGGCGCCGGCGATCGAGGCGGTGAAATCGGAGCCGCCGCGGCCGAGCGTCGTGGTGACGCCGTCTTCGGTGGCTGCGATGAACCCGCCCATCACCACCACGTGGTCCTGTGCGAGCGGCGCGACCGTGGCCGCCAGGCGCGAATAAGTTTCCGGCAACTTGGGAGCAGCCTGCGTGTGGCGGTTGTCGGTGACGATCACGCGCCGCGAGTCCACGTGCACGGCGTCCATGCCGGCGCGGCGGAAAGCGTAAGTGACCACCAGGCTGGAGATGCGTTCGCCGTAGCTGGAAATGGCGTCGGTCAGCCGCGGCGTGATTTCGCCCACCACGGCCAGCGCGCGCGCCAGTTCGGCGATCTCCTGAAAGTGGTCGTGAATCGCCCCCTCCACCTGTGGCCAGTCCGCGTCGAGAACTACCGCGCGCGCCTCGCGCAGATGGAAGTCGCGCAACTCAACCGCCATTTTAATGGCCTCCTCGCGTTTGCCGGCGGCGGACTTGGCGGCGATGGCCAGCAGTTGGTTGGTCGTCTTGCCCATGGCCGAAACCACCACCACAGGACGGCGTGCAAGGCGTTCTTTTACGATCGAAGCAACCCGTTGGATGGCGGTCGCCGATTCGACCGACGAGCCGCCGAATTTCATGACGATCATCTTTCGAGCCACCCTTCCGAATGCATCAATTCGGCGTTCAGCACGGCCGCGCCCGCCGCGCCACGGATGGTGTTATGGCCCAGCGCAACGAACTTGTATCCCAGCACCGGGCAAGCGCGCAGACGCCCCACGAAGGTGATCATGCCGTTGCCTCGCGCCGCGTCACGCCTGGGCTGCGGGCGGTCACGGTCGGTCATGTAGATGACCGGCTGCGGCGGGGCGCTGGGCAGATTGCGCTCCTGCGGCACAGACCGGAAGCGGTTGATGGCTTCGATCAAGGCGCCCACCTCCGGACAGTCCGCAAGCTCCACTGAAACGGCTTCGGTGTGGCCATCCACGACCGGCACGCGGTTGCAATGGGCGCTGACCTGCGCCGCCAGCGGCTCGATGTGATCTCCTGCCAGTTGGCCCAGGATCTTCTGCGTTTCCTGCTCCATTTTTTCTTCTTCGCCGCCGATGAAGGGGATCACATTGGCGGTGATGTCCATCGATGGCACACCGGGATAACCGGCGCCGGAAATAGCTTGCATCGTGGCGACAGTCACACGTCGAATGCCGAACGGTCTAAACGGCGCCAGCGCCATGGTCAGCACCACGGTGGAGCAGTTCGGGTTGGTGACGATCTGGCCCTTCCAGCCTCGCGCTGCCTGCTGAAACGGAATCAGCTTCAGGTGGTCGGCATTCACCTCCGGCACCAGCAGCGGCACATCCTGTTCCATGCGATGGTTGCGCGAGTTGGACACCACGATGTGGCCGGCTTTCGCAAAGGCGCGCTCGATCTCGGTGGCCACCGAAGCGTCGGTGGCCGAGAACACCAGCCGCGGCGCATTGCCCGGCACGCATTCCTGGACGGTCAGGCCGGCGATTCTCTCCGGCATAACGCCTTCCAGCCGCCACTGGGTTGCTTCCGCATACTTCTTGCCCGCGGAACGGTCGCTGGCCCCCACCCAGGTCAGCTCGAACCATGGATGGTTCTGCAAGAACTTTACGAAATGCTGGCCCACCATGCCAGTGGCGCCCAGAACACCAACCTCAATTTTCTTCATAATTTCTTCTTCCTACGCGGCAACCAGAAGCTGCCGCACCATATTCTTGTAAATCTCGATAGCGCCGGCGAGCTGCTTCTTCGGAACCCGCTCTTCCAAGCTGTGGGCGACGTGGATGCTGCCCGGGCCCACTAGAAAGGGCTGGCCCCAGGCGCCGCCGAACGCGGGGATGTCGGTAGTGAAAGATACCACGGTGGTCTCCAAGCCGGCGAGCCGCCCCAAGCGGACGGGCGGAATGACCAGAATCTGGCGCACTTGGACCAGGTCACCCGCAGCTTCCAGAAACGCCCTTTGGAGCGGAGCTGGATCCTGGACCAGCCGGATCATGATTTCAGCCTGAGCTTTGTCCGGCACGATGTTGGGCGCACGCCCGCCGCTGATGGTGCCGATGTTCAGCGTGCTGGGACCCAAAACCTCGTCGACCGGCAGCCGGATGCGCCGGATGCGTTCCAAAGCGTCGAGCAGCTTCAAGATGGCCGATTCGCCCAACTCCGGGTACGCCGAGTGCGCCATGCGCCCGGAGGCCGTAATTTCGTATCGTAGGGCGCCTTTGGAGCCGACCGCGAGCTTGTTCTCGGTGGGCTCGCCGTTGATCAGGTAGCGCGATCCCCGCATCTGGCGCGAAGCTGCGTACGCGCCCGCGCTGTTGCGCTCCTCGCCGACCACCAGCAGGATGGCCACGCCCCGTATACCCTCTTCCAGCAGACTTTCCAGGGCTTTCAACATGGCGGCGATAATGCCCTTGGTGTCGCAGGCACCCCGTCCGTAAATATGGTCAGCGTCCTCACTGGAAGGAAAAAACGGCGGAACAGTATCCATATGTGTGGACAACGTGACCACGGGCTGGCCCCAGGTGGCCAGGACGTTGAATCGTTTGGGTTCAACTTCCATGCGCTCGACCGTGCCTTCATAGCGCGAAGCCAGATGGCTCAGGTAATCGGCCAGGAAGCAGCCGACCTGGTACTCATTACCCGTCAGCGACTCGATATCCACGAGCGCTCTTGTAAGTTGATATACGTCCATTTGCCTACACGCCAACAGGTGGAGCCGCGAGGTGGAAATCTCAGGATATCATGACTGCCACAGGCGGCGTAGAAGCTCCGCAGGGCGGCCCCTAAAGCCATTCGAACGTGATGGTGTGATCGAAGGGGGTGAAAGCCGTCAAATAGACACTCTTGCCGGGCAATTTCGGCGGCAGCCGGTGCAACTGGGTGTAGGCGTGCTGCTCCAGCCCGGGGCCGAAGCGCATGGCATGCGGCCCACGCCGGTAAGAGCCGTAGCCGCTGCCCAACAGGTAGGCGTCGCTGGCGCCGGGCGCCGGATGGCACCCTTCCAGCATTCCATCCGGCCTGAAATTCAATTCCACCGTAACCGGCACATTCCTGGTTCCGGCGGCCGTAAAATGCAACTGCAAACCGCCCGGAACCTCTTTGACCTGAGCCGCGTAACGCAACTGGCATACCTCGCTCATGCGTCGCTCGCTTCGCGTGGAGTACCAGGTCTTGGTCGTCACCCGGCGCGGCGGATCCAGCGGCTGAAAGTAGCCCGCCTCGATGGTTTGCTCGAAATGGTACGCGCCCTTGCGCTTCTGCGCCAGAGCGGGCGTGAACATGCCCTTGCCGAAAAAAGATCCGGCCATACGCACGCCGTCCACCGCTGCTCCGCCATAGCGGAAAGTCAGGAACTTACTGGTGTTGCGCAACAGCAGGGTGGCGCTCAGCGGACCCCGCCGGATCCGGGCGTAGCCGTTCAGGGGGTAGATCTTCTCATAATTGTCCGGTATGGGCTGCGGTTTTGGGCCGCCTGCCAGCAACTCCGGATACAGCATGAGTTCGCCCAGCCACGCGTGATTACGGTATTGCCTTTCGACGGTGGCGAACTGGCCGTTCTTGTCGCGCAAGGCCAGCAGCCGGTAAGGGAACCAGTTGCGTCCCAAGTCGCCGGGCAAGTCCTGGTCTTGGCGTCCGGAAATCTCGGTCACGGCCTCCCAATCGGCGTGGAGCAGGTATAGCATCATCTCCAGGTTCCGCCGCACCGGCTCGAGCAATTCGGGTTGTTTGAGCTGTAGGGCCAGCGTGGTAAGCGCCCGGTTGACCACAGAGTTGTAGATGGACGTGCTGCGCTCGGTGTACTGGCCTTCTTCGTCGATGTCGATGCCTTCGGCCAGCCATTGACCGATACGGCGGCGGTAGGCGGGATTGGGCAGAATCTCATCGATCTGCGCCAGCGCCTGGCAGACGACCCAGCGGTGGTTGGGGGTGTGCACCCCGCCCGCAGCCAGTCCGGCGCCCGCCTTTTTCAGAAATGGCGCCATGATGCTGAAGATTTCCAGTTCCCTGGCCCGCTTGGCCAGGCAAGCGGCGGCGGCGACCCCATGCACCACAAAGGCGGTGTCGGGCGGGGAATTGAAATTCGTCACCAAGAGATCGATGAATCCCTGAGGATTTTGGGCCCGTTCCAGGAAGCCCGCCGCCAGCTTCATGCGCGGCACCAATTCCTTCTGTTTGTAATAGCGGGAGCGCGGGTGCAGAAAGCCTACCGCCAGCGTATGCAGAATGCCGCCGGCGACGCCCGCCCAGGCGATTCCGAACTGGTCGGGGTAGGCTCCGCACCAGCGGTTCGCCGGGTCCGTAATCTGCGCGCGCAGCGAGGCTTCGATCGCTTTCTCGTTATTTGCCAGCGCCAAGTCTTCCAGTTCGCGTTCCTGCGGCGCAGCCATGGCGGCAGCGGTGGACACAAACTCCCTGCGGTTGAGCGAAAACGGCATGGTGAAATTCCATGGTAGCAACCCCTCCTCAGAAAAGGGGAAGGATCGCGGCTGGTCTGCGGCCGCGGAAAGGCGCTGGTCTTGGCTGGCTAGCGGTAGCGCGGAACGGTGGGATCCACTTCCCGGCTCCAGCGGTCGATGCCTCCTGCTAGATTCAGGCACCTGGTCAACCCCTGCTCACGCAACCAGTTGACGACTTGCTGGCTTCGCACCCCGTGGTGGCAGATGACCACCAGCGGCGCGCCTTCCGCTTCGCAGAGCCGATCGAGCGCATTGGGAACCTCGCGCATGGGAATCAATTCGGCGCCATCCAGGCGCGCGATCTCGTATTCGCGCGGCTCCCGGACGTCGATCAGCCGGAACTTTTCGCCTGCGTCCAGGCGCTGCTTGAGTTCCAGCGGCGTGATTTGCACAGGTTCAGCGGTTGGTGGAAAGTTCACTTGCCCTTCTCAATCGACAAGCCCACGTTGGCCGAAATGTTCATCGAGCAAAATTTCGGGCCGCACATCGAGCAAAAGTGCGCGTCTTTGAAGCTGCTGTCGGCAAGCGTCTCGTCGTGCATGGCGCGTGCGGTCTCCGGATCCAGCGACAACTCGAACTGCCGGTTCCAGTCGAAGGCGTAGCGGGCGCGCGAAAGCGCGTCGTCGCGGTCGCGGGCGCCCGGCCGCTTACGGGCCACGTCGGCGGCGTGCGCGGCGATCTTGTAGGCGATGCAGCCCTGCTTGACGTCTTCGCGGTTGGGCAGTCCCAGATGTTCTTTAGGCGTCACGTAGCAGAGCATGCTGGCGCCATACCAGCCGATCATGGCCGCCCCTATGGCGCTGGTGATGTGATCGTAGCCGGGCGCAATGTCGGTGACCAGAGGGCCGAGGGGGTAGAACGGTGCGCCCCCACACAATTCCACCTCCTTGGTCACCTGCATCTCGATCTGGTCCATGGGGATGTGGCCCGGACCTTCGATCATGACTTGCACGTCGTACTCCCAGGCTTTGCGCGCCAGCTCGCCCAATGTTTTCAGCTCGGCGAACTGCGCCTCGTCGCTTGCGTCGGCCAGGCAGCCGGGCCTTAAGCCATCGCCCAGCGAGAAAGCCACGTCGTATTTCTGCAAGATGCGGCAAATGTCCTCAAAGTGCTCGTATAGCATGTTCTGGCGGTGGTTCTTGACCATCCATTCGGCCAGGATGGCCCCACCCCGGCTCACAATGCCGGTGACGCGGCGGGCGGCCAAGGGGATGTATTCAACGAGCAGGCCGGCGTGGATGGTCATATAATCCACGCCCTGCTCGGCCTGCTGTTCGATCACTTCTAGCATCAAGCCGGCTGTGAGATCCTCGGCGCGCCGCACCCTGGTAAGGGCCTCGTAAACAGGTACCGTGCCCAGCGGTACGCTTGAGTGCGCAATCATGGCCTTGCGGATGGCCGGGATGTCGCCCCCCGTCGATAAGTCCATCACGGTGTCGGCTCCGTAACGCACCGCGTAGTCCAGCTTCTCCAGTTCCCCAGCGATTTCACTGGTGACCGGCGAGGTGCCCAGGTTGGCGTTGATCTTGCATCGCGTGGCCACGCCTATGCCAATGGGCGTGAGGTTCACATGGTTGACGTTGGCCGGGATGATAAGCCGCCCCGCGGCGAGTTCTTGGCGGACGAACTCCGCGTCCAGGCGCTCGGCGCGCGCCACAAACTCCATCTCTTCGGTGACGATACCCTTCCGGGCGTAATGCATCTGTGTCCGGATTGGATCGTGATGACGCTTCGCCACCCATTCTTTTCGCATGGAAAGTACTCCTTGCCCAGAACTTGCCCCTACTTTGAAAGTTTAACAAAACGGTCATCAGATATACTCATTACTGAATGTCGGCAGTTCAGGCGCTCCCAGCCGGCCTCCGGCTGCGGGAGGACGCTATTCGGAAATAAGGTGGCCATGCCTCGCTTCAACCCTCAAACTGCGGGCTATCTGGCGACGCTGGCGGCGTGCTTCCTGGTGGCGCAGGCCGCCGGATGGACGGAATTCGCAGGCCAGGTGGACGGCGTGGCCTATGACGTGATGTACCGGCTGTCGGCGCCCAAACCTGCCGGGGCCGGTTCGATTATCCTGGCCATCGACGAGCACTCGCTCAAGCAGGCCGGCGGGATGCGCCGCTTGCGCGGGGCGCTGGCCGGAACGCTGGAACGAATTGCGGAGGCGCGTCCCAAGGCCGTGGCGGTGGATCTGGTGCTGGCGGAGGCTAGGGCGGTTTGGCTAGACGGCCAGGTGGCAGAGGCGTGCGCCAACTTTCCGCGTTTAATTCTAGCCAGCGACATTGTGGCGGCTCCGGCTTCCGGCCCTCTGCAATGGGAGGACCCCATCGAACTGTTCCGCCGGCATGCCTTCGCCATCGGGCATGTGCACGCCGCGCCGGATCCGGTGTGCCGCCAACTGCCGCTTGAAAAGGCGGTAGGCCATGACCGCCGCTGGGCCCTCTCATTGGAGGCCTTCCGGGCCACTTTGCCCGGCGCCGCCATGCTGGAAACGCCGGATGCTGTCGAAATCGGCCCAGTGAGGATCCCAGCGACGCGATCGACCGCCCGGGCTCTCTACATCCGCTATCCTCAGCCGGCGCCCGATGGCGAATCCTCGATTCCGCGCATCTCATTGAGCGAACTGCTCGACAAGCCCGCACTCGCCGCGCAGTTCCGGGACAAAGTGGTGTTTGTGGGGGTGACTGCGCAGACGGCGGCCCGCGACCGGCTAATGACGCCCTACGGCTCCATGATGACCGGCGTTGAGATCCACGCCTGCGCTTATGAAACTATTGCCGCAGGCGACTTTCTCGAACCCGCCTCCAATCTGGCTGTGGTGGCCTTCAGCCTGTTGCTGGCGGCGGCCGCCGGTGCTGCTTTTTACACCCGTTACGGATGGCAGGCCTATGTACTGGGCGGTTTGGTGCTCGCCATCGCGCATCTAGCGCCCTACTGGATGTTTGCCG
>CAYSBM010000067.1:10630-11328 GCA_964429095.1 uncultured Solibacteraceae bacterium
CTCGGCGCCTGTGTCGGTGGCTTGGATCACGGTGGCCGGCGCGGCCAGCTACCAGCATTTCGTGGTGCGGCGGCGCCTGGCCCGGAGCGAGAGCCGGAGCGCACGCTATCAGCAGGCTATACACTTCGTGACCCACGAGATGAAAACTCCGCTGACCGCCATCCAAGGATCCAGCGAGTTGATGACGCGTTACCGTTTGAACGAAGAGAAGCGCCAGCAGATCGCCCAGATGATTCACTCCGAGTCGCACCGTCTGGCCCGCATGGTCGAGACCTTCCTGAACGTCGAGCGTTTGAGCGAAGGCCAAATGGAGCTCAAACGCGAGCCTTTCCCGGTTTCCGAAACCATGCTCGTCTGTGTTGGCCGCGCCCGCCCCCTGGCCGAGCGCAAGCGCATCCAGGTGCACGTGGAGCCTCTGCCGGAGGTGACTCTGACCGGCGACCGCGAACTTATGGAATACGCTTTCTATAATCTGCTGAACAACGCCATCAAGTATTCTCCTCCGGATACGCTGGTCACCGTTAGCGGCTCGGCCGATGCGCGGCATGTGCGTTTGTCGGTGCGCGATCAGGGCATCGGCATGGATGAGAAGGAATTGCGCCAGATTTTCAAAAAGTTTTACCGTACAAAGAGGGCCCAAGCCACGGGCGAATCCGGAACCGGCATCGGGCTTTCGATCGTGGAGCAGATTGTCACGC
>CAYSBM010000068.1:0-3565 GCA_964429095.1 uncultured Solibacteraceae bacterium
CGCGCGAGTTTGCCTCCCGCCTCCAGACCGCTCTGCATGCGCTTTCATCCAAGAGCGCGGCGGTCCGCAACCGGGGCGTCAAGAAGGCGCCTTTTGTGGTCTTGATCGGAGCGGCCATGCCGTCGGTGCTGGCCGAGGTTGGTTTCGTCACCAACCCCCGCGAAGAGATGTTACTGAAGCGGCCCGACCAACGTCAGAAGATTGCCGAAGCGCTTTACCGCGGGCTGAATTCCTACGCTTCTACGTTGAGCCACTTTCAGGTGGCTCGCCGGGCGAGCGAGTAGTCCCTCGGAACAGCAGTCGTTGGTTTGCGTTCGTTTTGGGTTAGGGAGTGCACCATGGCCACGCGGTTCCGTCCTTCTCTCTTGGCCTTGTATAGAGCTTCATCGGCCCAGTGGATCACCTGTTCGGGGGTGGCGTGCACGCCAGGCAAGACTGCGGTGCAACCATAACTGGCTGTGACGGTCACGGAGTCTTCCACCAGATTCATCGGTTCGCTGGCCAGAGCCGCCCGCAACCGCTCGGCGTTCTCCAGCGTGGCGCTTTCGTCGCATCCTGGCAACACGATCAAGAATTCCTCGCCGCCGTAACGGCCGATGGAATCGTAGGTGCGCATGGAGGCCTGCATGCGGCGCACGGCCTCGTGTAGCACGGCGTCTCCGGCCACATGCCCGTAGGTGTCATTGACGGCTTTGAAATGGTCTAGGTCAGTTAGCGCTACGCCCAGCGGGCTGCGCTCACGGTGAGCGCGATGCAGCTCCTTTTCCAGGATTTCCAGGATCGAGTAGCGGTTCCAGGTGCGCGTCAGCGCGTCGGTGGTAGCCTGCGTGCGTAGCGCCTCACGCGCCGCCACAAGTTCGGCTTGCAGTTCAATAATGCGGCGGCCCGCCCTTAAGCGGACTTTCAGTTCGTGGTTGTCGAAAGGTTTGGTGATGTAATCGTCGGCGCCGGACTCCATGCCCTCGACCAGGTCTTCCTTGTCGCTGCGGCTGGTGAGCAACAGTACATAGGTGTAAGCTCCCGCGGGCTCCTGGCGCAAGCGGCGGCAGATTTCCACGCCCGTCAGGCCCGGCATCATCCAGTCCAGCACCGCCAACCGCGGCGCGCCGGGTTGTTGCAGCGCCTCCCAGGCTTCTAAGCCATCGCAAGCCGTGATTACATCGTAGGACCACTTGCGCAGGGAACTCTCCAGGATGTGGCGGTCGATGACGCTGTCGTCGGCGATCAGTACTTTCATAATGGAGTTCGGGCGCCGGTGGACGTCTCTTTACATACTGTATCGGCGGAAAAGGCCGGCGCCCTTAGCCGCACTCGACGGGATCTTCCAGGTACACTCTTGTGGCGCGGGGGTGTATCTTGCACAGCACATCATAAGGGATGGTTCCGGCCAGACCGGCCATGGCCGCGGCGTCGAAGCCCTCTCCCAGTAATTCCACCTCGCTACCCGGCGCAAGGCCGGGCGCGTCGCTGGCGTCGATGGTGCACAGGTCCATAGAGATCGCCCCCAGCATGGGCCTCCAGCCTCCGCCGACGCGCACCCATCCATGCCCGGAAAGCTGGCGCAAGAGGCCGTCGGCGTAACCTGCCGACACGACCGCGATGCGAGTGGGGCGCGTGGTGACGTGGCAGGCGCCGTAGCCCACGGGGGCCCCCTCTGGGAGTTGCTTGACACACAGCACCCGCGCTTTCCACCGCAGCGCGGGCTTCACTTTGAGCAAGTTCTGCCGGGCGGGGCCGCTCGCCTGCGGCACATAGCCGTAAAGACTCAAACCCACGCGCACCATGTCCAGCCATGCGCTGCGACGGCCGTAGGCGACCGCGCCGCTGGCCGATATATGGCGCCAGCGGGGCCGGATGCCCGCTGCGGCCAACTCCGCTGCGAGGCGGCTAAAGGCCAGCTCCTGCTGTTCGGTCTGCGTGCCCTCAAAATCCGCCGCCGAAGCCAGATGCGACATTAGCCCCAGGATTTCAACCTGCGGGCAAGCGCTCACCGCCTGCACAATCGCGCGCCCTTCAGCTTCCAGTCCCAGCCGGCCCATGCCGCTGTCGACCTTGAGGTGCACGCCTGCGCGAGCGCCACGGGCGATCGCCAGTTGGTTGAAAGCCAGAAGGCTTTCGTAATCATGGACTGAAGGCGTCAGCCGGTGATCGAGCATCCGGGCGAAATTGGCCGGCAGCGTATCGGCCATGACCAATATGGGTATCTCGATGCCCGCTCGCCGCAACTTGACTCCCTCGTCAGTCGAACTGACCGCCAGCCAACGGGCGCCTTCTTTCACCAGGCGGCTGGCCACCGGCTCCATTCCGTGCCCGTAGGCTTCCGACTTGACGACGCACGCCAGTTCGGTCTGCGGCCCCACCACGGCTTGAATCTCGCGGTAATTGGCCGCGATACGGGCCAGGGAAACCTCCACCCAACAGCGCTGGTTCATGCTCATGGCTCACTCTGCTTTGAGATGGGCGCTGGCCAGGGTGTGCTGTGCAAGTTCGCTCTCCCGCGGCGCGGCTCCCACCCCGGGCGCTTCCGGTGCGGTCATCCAGCCCGGCCCCGAGAGCCGAAGCTCGGGCTCCGCCAGGTCCACTTTGTAGAAACGTGCGCTGGGAAACACATCGGCCGGGTAAGTGAAGTTTTCCAACGTGGCCAGCGCCAGGCAGTGTTGCGCGCCGACAGCGGACTCCAGCATCCCACCCACCCAGCAGGGAATGCCCTGGTCGCGGCATAAATTGTGGATTTTCACCGCCACCGTCAAACCGCCCACGCGACAGGGCTTCAGGTTCATGTAGCGGCAAGCTCCGATTTGAATGGCCTTACGCGCCCGCTCCAGCGAGGTGATGCTCTCATCCAGGCAGACCGGGGTTCCGATTTGCCGCGCCAGCGCGGCATGGTCGATGAGGTCGTCGTGCGCTAAGGGCTGTTCAATCATGGCCAACTCGTACTGGTCCAGCTTCTTGAACATCGGCAAAGCGTCCAATGTCCAGGCGCTGTTGCAATCGATATGAAAGGTGTGTTTCGGAAAAGCGCTGCGCACCGCCGCGACCATTTCGACATCCCAGCCGGGCCGGAACTTCAACTTCACGCGTGGGTAGCCTTCCCGTATGGCTTCGTCGATTTTGGCCAGCAGGGCATCGATGGTTTCCATGACGCCGAAATCCGCTCCTACTGGCACGCGCGGATCCCGGCCGCCCAACACTTTCCAGAGAGGCTGGCCGAGACGGCGTGCGTGCAGATCCCACCAGGCCGTGTCCAAGGCCCCTTTAGCGAAGTAGTTGCCCTTGATGGCGGATATGGCTTGCTGCAACTGCTCCGGCGTCTCGATGCTCCGGCCGGTAATCTGCGGAGCCAGATAATCGCGCAGCAGGGCGAAACAGCCGGAGGCCCATTCCGGACTATAGCCGGGCAACCGCCACGGCGCGGCCTCCCCCCAGCCGGCGGCGCCTTGCGACTCCATGCGCACCAGCACGCTTTCGATGGTGTCGTCGTTGCCGTAAGCCGTACGAAACGGGTAGACCAGAGGCATAGCCACCTGGTAAATGCAAACCGAGTCGATGCGCATGGCAAACTTTC
>CAYSBM010000068.1:3575-11256 GCA_964429095.1 uncultured Solibacteraceae bacterium
GCCGTCCAACCCCCGTCCACCAGAATGTTCTGGCCGGTGATGTAGCGGCTGGCGTCGCTGGCCAGAAAGACGGCGGGTCCCTTGATGTCCGCACCCACCGCCATCCTCCCCAGCAGCGTGCGGCGCGCATAGGCTGCGCGAAACTTCGGGTCCTGGCTTTCGCTCTCAATACCTCCCGGCGACAAGCAGTTCACGCGCACATTGTACGGACCCAGATAGCTGGCCAGGTAGCGTGTGAAATTGACCATGCCGCCTTTGGCAAATGCGTAGTTGGCCGGATTGGTCATCTGCGTTCCTTCGTAGATCGAGAAATCCGGTCCCACCACGCCGTAAATAGAGGCGATGTTGACGATGGAACCGGAGCGCGCCTGTTGCATAGGTTCTGAGAGGATCCGCGAAGACAGAAACAGACCGCTCGAATGGCGCCGCAGGGCCCGCCCCCAGTCCTCCAGTGTCGGGGGCCGCAGATCCCCGCCGGCCCGTCCCACGGCATTGTTGAAGAGGATGTCCAGGCGTCCGTGCCGCTCGAGGATGGCCTCCCGCAGGGCGGTGATCGAGGACTCTTCGGCGAAATCGCAATGCGCGCCCACGGCGGCCAGGCCACGCGCGGCCAGCTTGGCGGCCAAGGCCTGGCACTTGGCCCCATTGCGCGAGGCCACCCATACCATTGCTCCCGCCTCTGCCAGGGCTTCACTGATATGGGAGCCCACAATGCCCGCGCCGCCGCTGACCAGGGCCACCTTGCCGTCCAAACGGAACATGTTGAGGGTGTCGTCGCTCATCTTTGGAACCATGCTCGCGACGCTCTGTCACCCGAATGCCCTGTTCATAGGCCCGGCGCGCCTCCTCGGGACGAAAAAGCCGTTCAAGCGCCTGTCCGTAATGGTAGTAAGCGCCCCAATAGTCCGGATTGTTCTCGATCAGGAGAGAAAACTCCCGGGCGGCATCCTCCCAGCGCGCAGCCTTGGCGTACTCCATGGCCAGGCCGAAGCGCGCCAGTTCGTTGCCCGGGTCTGCCTCCAGCAGTTGTTTGAGGGCTTCGCTGCGATCCGCGCTCATACCTCTATGCTAAGATACTCGCCATGCCGTGTCCGGAAAACGAGCTCCTGCGGGGGCGCCCGGTGCGTGAGTCGGCCTCCGAATACGCCGAAATGGCCCTGCCCAACGACGCCAACCCGTTGGGAAACCTGCTGGGCGGCAAAGTCATGCACTTGGTGGACATGGCCGGAGCTTTGGCGGCCATGCGCCATGCGCGCTGCCAGGTGGTGACCGCCTCCATCGACAGCATGCGCTTCCTTTGTCCCGTGCACAAGGGCCAGGTGGTGATCGTGAAGTCCTCGGGGAACCGCGCGTTCACAACCTCGATGGAGGTGGGCGTCAAAGGGTTGACCGAGGACCTGACCACGGGAGAGAGGCGGCATACCAGCTCGGCTTACGTGACCTTTGTGGCTATCGATGCCGAAGGCAGGCCCGTGCGTGTGCCGCCGGTGATTCCGGAAACCGACGACGAAAAGCGCCGCTACCAGGAAGCCTGTGAGCGGCGCGCCAGAAGGCTGGAAATCAGTCAACGAGGCTCAAGCCGGCTATGACGGCCGCTGTCAGGCGTTTGGCTCAGCCTTGTACATGTACTTAATGTTGGCTTTGTAGACCAGAAGATTGGGCTCCTGATCGCGGTTGATCTTCAAGCAGTTCTTGTCATACCACTCAATCGTGCCGGTAATGCTTTCGCCGTCCCGGAACACGATGACCATCCGGGTCTTGGCCTGCATCTGCTTGACGTAGTAAAAATTCTCGGCGTTGGTGGTCTCCGGCGGCACGGCCTTCTTCTGGTTCTGGTTGCGCTGCTTGGAGGCCTGCTGCTCTTTAATTTCGTTCAGAGGCGGACGGATTAACCGGCGGTTGACTGCTTCCACAGCCGTACTCCTTATGAAGACGAGATTCGCAATCGGACTGGAGAACTGCCGCGAGCCCAGGCGTAATTGTGAGCTTCGGCGCCCGACTTAATGTACTACTGATAACACATTGCGCCCCGGCCCGCAAGACTAGCGTCTATACGGACCCGGGGCGCAGGGTTACTTGTCGGTGAGAGCGGCCACGCCCGGCAGTTCGATGCCGCTGAGGAACTCCAGCGACGCGCCGCCACCGGTCGATATGTGGCTGATCTTGTCCGCCACGCCCGCGTTCTTGATCGCCTTCTCAGAGTCGCCGCCGCCCACCACGCTGATGGCGCCGCTGGCGGCCACAGCTTTGGCTAGGGCTACTGTGCCGGCATCGAAGGGAGGCTTCTCAAACACGCCCATCGGCCCGTTCCAGACGATGGTCTTGGCCTGCGCGATCACTTCCGAGTATGCCGCCACCGTCGCCGGGCCGATATCCAAGCCCATCTTACCTTCCGGAATGACGGTCACCACCTCGTGCGCGGCGCCCTCCTTCAACTCCGCTGCCACGACGTGGTCGCAGGGCAGCATGAGTTTGCCGCCGGCGCTTGCAAGAAGCTGCTTCGCAAGATCCACCTTGTCTTCCTCTACCAAAGAATTGCCCGTGGGTTCTCCTTTAGCCTTGAGGAATGTATAGGCCATGGCGCCGCCGATCAGCAGCCGGTCGACGAACTTCATCAGATTTTGAATGACTTCGATCTTATCGGAAACCTTGGCTCCGCCCAGGATGGCCACGCAAGGACGCGCGGGATTGGTGGTGGCTTTGCCCAGGTATTCCAGTTCCTTATCCATCAAGAGGCCTGCGGCGGCTTGCGGAACGTACTGTATGATGCCCACCGTCGAGGCGTGCGCCCGGTGGGCTGTACCGAAAGCGTCGTTGACATAGACGTCGCACAGTGCGGCCAGTTTCCGCGAGAATTCCGGATCGTTCTTCTCCTCCTCGGCATGGAACCGCAGGTTCTCAAGCAGCAGGATTTCGCCCGGCGCAGGCTTCATGGCCTCTACTTCCGGCCCGATGCAATCCGGCGCCATTTTCACCGGTTTACCGAGCAATTCGCTCAGGCGAGCGGCCACGGGTTTCAGGCTCATTTCCGGATTGGGCTTCCCCTTTGGCCGGCCCAGGTGGCTTGCCAGCACCAGGCCTGCGCCCTGTTCCAGAGCGTACTTGATAGTCGGCAAGGAAGCTTTAATACGCTTGTCGGAAGTGATTTCCTGGCCGCCCGGGGCCAACGGCACATTGAAGTCCACGCGTATAAATACACGTTTGCCTTTGAGGTCGAGATCGCGTATGGATAATTTGGCCATAGCTCTATGTTACTAGCTGCTGAGGGCCGGCATCAGGGCTCCCGCGCCCCTATTTTTCGAATTCCGGAACGCCGCTGAGCACCGGCGACAGTCCCGCAGCGCGATAAGCTTCCAGCAGCGCGCCGGCGGCAGGTCCGAAAACCGGAGGGCCGCAACGGTTGCCCGGCTCGGCTTCCACCAGTGCGATGAAGCACTCCCGCAGCATGGCTGAGCGGAAAACGCCCCCGGCGTAGGCCACCCGAGCTTCTTCGTTGGAAGCAAATAGTTGTTTGCGCACGGCGCCGGCCAGCCGGGCCAGTTCGCCGGCGGCCTGTTCGATGATCTCCAGCGCTGCCGTATCGCCGGCCTGGGCCGCTTGGTCCACCAGCTTCGACAGCGCGGCAATCTGCGGCCGCGGGTATTCAGTTGTGTAGAAACGGTGCAGCAGATCGTTTGCGTCCTGCGCTCCGGTGGCTTGAAGCAGCATGGCGTGCAGGATGGTCGGAGGGCCCCAGCCTTCCTCAAAGCGTAAAGCTGCTTGCAGAGCGCGGCGCGCCAGGTCGAAGCCGCCCCCGGCATCGCCGAATACGTAGCCCCAACCGCCGGCGCGCGCGGTCTTGCCCGCGGCGTTGCGGCCGTAGGCGATGGACCCTGTGCCGGAGATGACAATGATGCCTGGCCCGCCGCCAGTGGCGCCGCTCAGTGCGATCACCGCATCTGTGGTGACGGCGATCTGGGCGCTGCGCAGGATTTGATCCACCAATGCCCGCTTGTCCGCAGGTCCGCCGCTGAAACCGAGACAAGCCGAAACGAAGCGGATCCGCTCCGGATCCTCTCCTGCCCGGCGTGCCGCTTCCGCCACGCACGCGGTGATGGTCCGCAGGAATTTCTCGCGACCTTCGGCCGCTCCCACATGGTTGCAGGGCCCGCCGCGGCCGCATCCCAACACGTGGCCCGTGTCATCTCCGATCAGCGCGGTGGTGGAGGACTGGCCTCCGTCCACTCCAAGGTAGTACCGCCTCATGCTCTACTTCCGGTGTTGTTCCCGCAAGAACTCGGGGTCGTCCATGACCGGGCCGGGCAGCGGATCCAGTGGGTCTTTGGCCTTCAAAGGATCAAATAGCAGAGGGTTGATTGTTATGGCTCGCTAGGGGGTAAAATCCGGCTCGCTGGTGAAACAATCCGCAAGGTCTGAGGCCGCAGCGTCATAGAGATTCAGCGGCGGGATCCCCAAAATGCGGAAGGCCGTTTTAAGTAGGCCGGGAAAACTCGAGTTGATATGCGAAACGTAGTTTTTCTTGGCGTACGGGCTGATGGCCAGAAATATGGTGCGGTGCGAATCGACATGATCCACGCCGCCCTGTGCGTCGTCTTCGGTCACCAGAATGGCCATCTCGCGCCACCATGGCGTCTTGGAAAGAAATTCGACGATGCGCCCCAGCGCGTAATCGTTATCGGCTACATACGAGGACGGGAAGGGGTATCCGTCTTCGGGCCGCGGTCTGGCGATGTGGTCGTTGGGCAGATGTATGAACAGCAAGCGCGGAAACTCTTCGCCGCCCTTGATGAATTTCTCCTCGATCTCGCGGATAAACTGCGTGGCGCGGTACTGGTCCGGGATGTTGGTGTTGTATTGCGGATAGGTGCGCGAGGTGTTCCGGTACAGCGGATCCGGCATGGGCACGTGCGTCAGGTAGCGGGCGCCGGTGGGCTTCATACCCGGCTCCTCGTAAACGCCAGCCAGCTCGAATCCTTCGCCATAATTCCGGAATTTGATCCCATGCCGCTCCAGGTGGTGCCATAGGGCGCCCGCCTCGAGCTGCTCTTCCGGATGAAGGCTAGAATTACTTTGCGGGAACAGCAACCTGCCGGGGGCGCTGGTTGGAAAGCGGAAATTCTTCGGACCGCTCATCAGGTTGCTCTCGGTCCAGGCATTGGGATAAGAACCCACGATCCAGTGGTGGCCATCTACGCTGACCTCGCTGTCGGCGTAGAAATTGTCGCTGAAGGCCCAGCGCGCCGCCATCTCGTGATGGTTGGGCGTAACGTTCACGTTCCGCAGCACAGTCCGGTTGCGGAAGCCGCCGCGGGGCGAGCTGACCATGGCATAGCGGCTGAAACGGGCCAGCATGGGCGCCGCGTTCACCGGGCCATTGGATGCGCTCTCTATGTCGCCGAATACTTCGTCGAAAGTACGGTTCTCTTTGACGATGATCACCACGCGGCGCAGAGCTTTGGGCAGCGCCACCGTAGGTCCGTCCAGAGGCGCGAACCCGTTCAGCTCGAGCACCCGTGCTGTGTGCGCCTCCAGGTCCTCGGCCGCCGGCATCGGGTAGATCGACACCGTGCCGCGCCGCAGCTCGGCCTGAAAGCTCCGTTCCAGGGCGGCGTAAGGGGTGGCGTTGGGTCCGGTCCCGTGCCCTTTGGCGTTGCTCACGTAGACCGTGCCCCCCTCCACCGCCACCCGCGTCGGAAACCAGCCCGCGGGCAGGTGTGCAATGTGCTTCATGGTCTGCGTGTCGATCACCCCCACGGCGTTGATTCCCGCTTCAGCCACCAATAACCACCGTGTGGTCTCATCGTACGCCAACCCTATGGGTAGTACGCCTCGAAAGTTCTCGAGCCCCGGAATGCGAATCGGAATGTCGGCGATCTTTCGGCCTGCCTCCGGATCGATTACGCTGACCGAATCGTTATGCGCGTTGGAGACGTAGACCCAGCCTCCGGCGGCCACGACACCGGACGGGCTGCTGCCTCCCAGAATCCTGCCGCCAAACGGCAGGCCGGTACGCACGAAACGCTCGAGCCTTGGAGCCTCGGGATTGGTTACATCAATCACCGCCAGGGAATTGGATTCGCCCACGTTCGGGTCGCCCAATCCGGGAACCTCCACCCGCCCTGCCGCCGTCTGCCGCTGTGCGCCCGCGGCGGCTTCTGGCGAGGGGAAGCCGAAAGCCGGGAAGGGAAGTCCGGTCTCCAGAACCCGCTTTGGGTCGGCGCCGGGAATCGGCTTATACTCAAACATCCCAATATGGGTCACAAAGAGCCTGCGGCCATCCGGAGAAAGCGCCATTGCGAATGGCAGGCGGCCGACCCGCAAATTGGCGGCCACGCGCTTCTTCTTCAAGTCGATCATTACCACGCGGAAATTGGCCTGATCGATGACGTAGAGCACCTGCCGCTTGGAATCCAGCGCCAGATCGCCTGTGTAGCTATCGTGAAATCCGTCACGGTTGAGATCGTAAATCTGCTCGGCCTTGCCTTCGGGCAAACGCACTAGGCGCACGCGGCCGGAATTTCCCTCTGAGGCCCAGACCGTCCGCTCACCGGCAAAGGCCAAGCCCATGAAGACGCTTCGCCAGTCGCCTTCGGAGTCTTCGGATTGATCGCTTGCCGGGGCCATCACGTGCCTTACCTCCCAACCCTGGCCCGTCCGCATGAGGACCGTGAGCGGATAGCGGAGGCGGCCGCCGTCGGCGGTGACCACCATGCGGGCATTGGCGCTCACGGCCAGGCCGAACGGCCCCGGTCCGGTCGCATATTGGAGCCCCAGCGGGGCGATCATGCGGCCGCCCGGAAGAACGCTCTCCGCGCCCGGCCGGCGCGCTGCGGTTCGTCTGCCGGCCGGAGCGGCATAGTCTGCGCCAGCAGCCGGGAAAAGTACCAGGAATAAGGCCAGCAACAGCATGTGGGGATTGATGACGGCCAGCCTCGTCTCAGCCCCGGGGCAAGAGCGCTCCCGGCGGCAGGATGCGGGTAATGTCGTTGTAGAGCACAAAAGCCATCACCATCATCAGGAAGACGAAGCCGAGCTTGAATACCGCTTCCTTGACCGGAAGGCTCATGTCCCGGCGCATGGCCATCTCAATCAACAGCATAAGGATCACGCCGCCGTCCATGACGGGGATGGGCAGGAGGTTGATGACCGCCAGGTTCAAACTGACCATAGCCATCAACCCGATGAAAGCGAACGGTCCTTCGCGGGCGGCCTCTCCAGAAAGCTGTGCTATGCCGATGGGGCCGTGCACGCTCTTGGCCGAAACCCGCTGCTCAATCAGGCCGCGCAAGAACTGATAGATGAGCGTGGCTCCCTTTACGTTGTGACGGGCCGACTCGGCCAACGCCTCGGGAAAGCTTAAACGGGTGAACACCACGCGGTCCTCGAAGAAAGCGCCAATCATCCACCTTCCGGTGCCGTCCAGATCCGCAAACACCGGCTGGATCTCCGCCGTTTGCCGGCGGCCTTCACGCAGGAATTCCAAGCGCACCGGTTTACCCCCGCTGTTGCGGATCACTTCCTGCAATTTGAAGCGCGAACGGATCGGAATGCCGTTGATGGCCAGCATGATGTCACCGCGGCGCAGTCCGGCTTGTTCGGCCGGCATGCCCGGGCTGACATTGGCAATTTGAACTTCACTCTGGTCTGCCCAGCCGGCGAATCCCATGCCGTTCTTTTCGTC
>CAYSBM010000069.1:0-11134 GCA_964429095.1 uncultured Solibacteraceae bacterium
AAGATTGCCCTACCGGCCAGCTACTCAGCCGCTGCGGCGGTTTGGGGGACGGCGCGGGCCGTCCCCTTCTTTGTGGGAAAATGGAGGTGGGTAGGTTGCCATGAACTCTCTCAAGACTGTACTCCTGCTGGGACTGCTCACGGCGCTGCTACTGGCCGGGGGTGAGGCTGTCGCTGGCCGCCAAGGTCTTTATGCAGGTTTTCTGATGGCCTTGGCGATGAATTTCGTGAGCTATTTCTTTTCGGACAAGATCGCCCTGGCGATGTATTCTGCACAGCCTGTGAGTGAAACCGAGAACGTTGAGATTTACCGGCGCATCGGACCCCTGGTTCGCAATCTCGCCTCGCGGATGAACCTGCCCATGCCCAAGCTGTACGCCATCCCGGAGGATTCGCCGAACGCCTTCGCTACGGGCCGTGACCCAGCGCACGCTTCTGTGGCGGTCACCTCTGGCCTGCTGGCCATTATGAATGACCATGAACTGGAAGGCGTATTGGCGCATGAGCTTGGCCACGTCCGGAATCGCGACATCCTGATCAGCACCATTGCCGCCACCATCGCAGCGGCCATCACCATGGTGGCCCGGATCGCCCTGGTTTCCGGGGGCGCGCGCCGGGAAGATGAGGAGGGCCATTACAACGCGTTGGGCCTGTTGTTGATGATGATCGTGGCTCCCATCGCCGCTCTGCTGATCCAAATGGCCATTTCCCGGACCAGGGAATTCGCGGCCGACGCCACGGCCGCCAAGTTTGCCGGCGGGCCGTTCGGCCTGGTTAGCGCCTTGCAGAAGTTGGAGAACTGGTCCAAACGAATTCCCATGGACGCCTCACCTGCCACGGCGCATATGTTTATCATTCAGCCGTTCACCGGCTCGGCGATCATGCGCCTGTTTTCGACGCATCCGTCGACCGGGCAGCGGATCGAGCGTCTAATGGCGCTTAAGTAGGCTGTCTTTTTGGTCACCTATCCTACGGTTCGCATTTCACGCAAAGGCGCCCTGCGCATACTAAGCGGCCATCCGTGGGTGTTCTCATCCGACCTCACCGATAGCGGCGGAGCAGCCAGGGGGGCGGTGGTGCGGGTGACAGAGGCGCAGGGGCGGTTTTTGGGTCTGGCCCATTACAGCTCGGCGTCGCAGATCAGCCTGAGGATGCTGACCCGCGAACCGGAGGTGATTGACCGCGCGTTCTATTTCCAGCGCTTGGCTGCGGCAGCCGCCTATCGTGCCCGGCGGGTGGAGAATTCCGATGCCTACCGGCTCGTGAATTCAGAGGCCGACTTTCTGCCGGGACTGATTGTGGACCGTTACGGCAGCGCCCTGGTCATGCAGACGCTGAATCAGGGTATGGATCTGGCAAAGGATGTGATCGCCGGTTGCTTGCAGGAACTTTTCTCTCCCAGCGCGATCGTCTTGCGCAACGATGTGCCTGTGCGCCTTAAGGAAGCGCTGCCGTTGGAAACCCGCCTGTTGGCCGGTTCGCTGTACGGGCCGGTTCGCGTGAACATGAACGGTCTATTGTGGCATGTCGACCTGATCGGCGGCCAGAAGACAGGCGTGTTCCTAGACCAGCGGGAGAACTATCAGGCCGCGGCGCGTTACGCCTACGGTGAGGCTCTGGACTGCTTTACTTCGACGGGCGGTTTCGCCTTGCACCTCGCAGCACGGTGCCCCAGCGTGGAAGCGGTAGACTCATCGGCCGCAGCGCTGCAAACCGCGGAAACCAACCGCGCCGCCAACGGAATCGGGAACGTGCGTTTCCGCGAGGCAGACGTCTTCGACCTTCTGGCGCGCTACGCCGCCTCGGGGCGGAAGTTCTCAACCGTGGTTTTGGATCCGCCGTCTTTCGCCAAGTCTCGGGGTGCCATCCCCGGGGCGTTGCGGGGCTACAAAGAGATTAATCTCCGTGCGATGCAACTGCTGGTTCCTGGAGGCATACTGGTCACCTGCTCTTGTTCGTACCATGTGAGCGAGGCTATGTTGCTAGAAGCGGTAGCTGCGGCGTCTCTGGACGCGCGCCGCACGGTGCGGATTCTGGAACGCCGGACCCAATCGGCGGATCATCCCATCCTTCTCACCGTTGCCGAGACGCAATACTTGAAATGTCTGATTCTGGAGGTGCTCTGAAACACCCGCTGGCGAAGACGGGGCTTGCCGGACGCGCACCGGTTGCGTCAAACTGAACGTGTGGGCGAGTCCTGGACTTGGGGCGGAAAGGGTCCCGGCGACGCGTTGTTTTGTCACGGGTGTGGCAAGCCGCAGCGAGAGATCGTAGCTGAAGAGCCGCCTGCGGAGGAAGCTCTACAAGCTCCGCCGTTGCCTATCCCGCCCCAACCTGTGCCGGAAATCGGTTTTCACAACCGCCCGGCGGTGCGGTCGGCGT
Organism: uncultured Solibacteraceae bacterium; assembly: GCA_964429095.1. GTDB lineage: Bacteria > Acidobacteriota > Terriglobia > Bryobacterales > Bryobacteraceae > JAJFUV01. Next base: position 2,382 of record CAYSBM010000069.1, read on the forward strand.
TTCTTGCAGCGGCGCTCTCGAGCCTGCTGATCTCGCTGCCAACGCCCATCATGCTGACCGCTCCCTGGATGTTGGTTTGGTTGATGCTGGCCGGCTTCTTCGCTGTGCGATTCTATCTGCGCCGCACCGGGATGCCGGTGACGGTGCGCGGAGGATTCCGCATGGGCTGGATCACGGGGATCTTTTGCTTCGTGATCGCGATGGTGTTTTTCACGATCACCATCATCTCGATCTCCAGCGGCGAGGGTCTGGCGGCTTTTTACCGGAAGCAGTTCGCAGGCCGGGCTCCTGCCGGCGTGGATTTGAATCAGATGCTGGCAATGCTGGAAACACCGTCGGGTTTGGCCATGATTCTGGTTTTCGCGCTGCTCGCGCGGTTCCTCATGTACCCGCTGCTGCCCACCATTGGTGGCGGCCTGGCCGCGCGCATGCTGGAAAAAAAATCCTCACCGCGTTGACGCTGGCTCCTGGTGACGCTTTACGATGGCCACGCCGGCGAAGATGATAGCCATAGCGAAGGCGTCGCCGAGGGTGAAGGCTTCGCGGTAAAAGATCCAACCGAGAATCACGGCCACGACTGGATTGACGTAGGTGTAAAGCGAGACGATGGGCACGGGCAGGTGTTCCAGCGCGTACAGATACGCGCTGTAGCCCACCAGCGAACCGAAAACCACCAGGTAGATGAGCGCGCCTACTCCCCGCGCGTTCCAGCTCACGGGGTGTTCAGGGACCAGAGCGGCAATCACCAGCACCACGATGCCGACGGCCAACTGCTGGACACCGCCGTTAACAATCGGGTGCGCCTGGGTGGGTTGCCGACGTTGCAGCAGCGCACCCTTGGTCCAAGAGCTTCTGCCCGCTTGAAAAAGAAGACAACCAGCCAGGGTATGGGCGCCCGTATGGGCATCCAGCGTGTCCGGTCCGATCAGAAGCACGGCGCCGGCGAAACCGATCAGCATGCCGGCCGCCGTCATGCCCGTCAAACGGGTGCCTTTGAAAACGAACGCATCGAGTCCCACCATCCAGAAGGGGGAGAAGGTCAGAATTAGAGCCGCCAATCCGCTGGGGATCCACAGTTCGGAATACACCAGGGCGCAGTTGCCCACGCCGAGGATCAGGATGCCGTTGAAAATCGAAAGCCACAGCTCACGTCCGCGTGGCAGTGGAGTCCTCAACAGGCGTGCGCCAGCCAGCGTGATGGCGCCGGCCAGAAGGAAGCGGGTCCCCACCAGCAGCAACGGCGGGAACGCCTCCAGCGCCATCTTGATGGTGAGGTATGTCGTGCCCCAAAAAAAGCACACCGCCGCCAGCGCGGTATAAGCTTTGAATTGCATTGATGCGGCCAACCCCTCAGGTTAGCACCCGGAAGGCAGGTTTTAACATGTCTGACATTTCTCGATGGGCTAGAATGATGGCTTGATCATCACCCTCACCGTCAATCCCGCCATCGACCGCAATGTCACCGCGGACCGGCTGGTTTTCGAGGACCGCGCCTACATTCTGTCCACCAGCGAAGCGGCGGGCGGCAGGGGCATCAACGCCAGCGCCGTTATCCATAGCTTCGGCGGCAAGACGCTGGCGATCACCACCTCGAGCGCCAAGGGAGGAGCGCGCATCGAAAAGCTCCTGGGAAGCGCCGGTTTTCCGGTACAGTTCGTGCGCATCCGCAACGAAATCCGGACCAACCTGACCATTACCGACCGCCAGGGCCTGACCATCAAGCTCAACGAACTCGGTCCTTCGATGGAGCAAGCCGAGTTGCGGCGTCTGGGCAAGGTAGTCCAGACCCATCTGGCGCAGGCATCGTGGCTGATGTTGTGCGGGAGCCTGCCGCCGGACGTGCCGCGGGACTACTACGCCAGGCTGATTGCGGTGGCGCGGAAAGCCCGGGTGAATGTGTTGCTGGACACCGATGGAGAAGCGTTGCTGGAGGGCTTGGAAGCGCGGCCCACGGTGGTGACGCCCAACCAGCAAGAGGCAGAGCGGCTGTTGAACACTGCGCTGATCATGCGCAGCCATTTTCTGGATGCCGCCGAGCGCATCCGGGCGATGGGCGCCGAAGCTGTGGTTCTGTCGTTGGGTAGCCGCGGAGCGGTGGGCGCCCGCCAGGGGCTGCTGCTCGAGGCGCTGGCTCCGCGCGTGGACGCGGTCTGTCCCATCGGCGCCGGCGACGCCTTGGCGGCGGCCTTCACTTGGGCCATGGACCGGGGAGCGGACTTCGCGGAAGCCGTGCGGTGGGGAGTGGCTGAAGGCACGGCTTCGGCCATACTGCCGGGAGTACGGTTCGCTTCTCTCGATCAAGCCCGCGCGATCTACGAGAAAGTCGAGATCCGGCTTGTCCGGTGATGCGCGAGCAGCGTAAGCTGGTTGGCGGATGGATGCGCTGCCGCCGGTCTCAGGCCAGCGAAACAGCCAATTTGCCGCCGGAGGAGAGCTTGACGGGTTGGGCAAAATCGATCACCGCTTCTGCGTTTTCGATGCGCACCCTGGCCGGCGTTTTCGACGACACCTTCACGGCTGGCTTCGGCGCAGGCAAGGTTAGCTGGGCCAACGTGAGCGTGCCTTCGGCCACGCTGATTTCGGCATCCAGACGCCCGGTGGCAATCTTCTGTGAGTAAGTTCCCCAGGCCGAACCGGTTGTGTAAAGCGCGCGGAAGTCCGCAGCATTGATCACCGGATGGAAGCGCATCCGCCGGGCGGGGGCCGAATAACGGTAGCCGGAGAGCGCCAGCAGCAGCGACCAACTCGACATGGCGCGCGCGTAGTGATGGCCGCACTCGATTTCGTTCCATGGGTTGCGGCGGATTCCGTCGTAGCGGTCGCGAACAGCCTTGACCACGGCCAGCCCTTCTTTGATCATGCCTTCATAAATGAAGTGCGCCGCCACCTGGTATTCGATGCCGGTCCACACTTCGTCAGAGTAAGGGAAGGGCAGCGCGGGACGCTTGCCGCGAGGCCAACTGCACAACACCAGCCCCTTCTCATCGTTCAGCGCATAGAGGCGCTGTGTGTTCGGCCATTCGCTGAAATCCTGGCGGAAGTTGTAGCGCCAGATGGCGCTCAGTGCGGTGCGGATGTGCTGGTGTGGGAGGAGTTTGCCCAAGTGTACAACCTCGGCGAACCACTGCCCCAGCAATTGGTCGGACAGACATCCCTCGCCGTACTGGTACTTAGCCGCCTCCTTACGCGACTCGTCGACTTTTTGAACGTAGTATTCGCCGTTGTAGAGCGCCTGGTCCAGGCGCTGTTTGCCGCTGGCGGCGAGCGCTTCATAGGTGGCGGCCGAAGCCGCATCGCCCAGATGGCGCGCCATGCGCGCGGCGGCCGTGAGGGCGCCCAGATACAGCGTCCCCATCATTGAGTTCGGGCCGTAGAACTCGATGTCGTAGGTGTTGTGCTGCTGGCCCTCCATGACGCCGTCGCGGTCGGCGTCCCATTGCTGCCAGGCGTATTCGAGCGAGCGCTTCACTTCGGGCCAGAGTTTGCGCAGGAACTCGTCGTCGCCTGAAAGCTGCCACTCACGGTATGTCTTCATGACGCAGCCCATCTGGCCGTCGGCGGCGGGGAGGAAATCGTTGCCGCCCTTCTTCAGCGGGACCAGCGTGCGGAAGCTCATGCTGCCGTCCGGGCGCATGTTGACCAGATAGTCGGTTTCGCGCATGCTCCGCTCCAGGTCAGGATACAGATGGGCAAGCGCCTGCTCGTAGTTGTAGACGTGCGTACAGTTCATCGGGCAGCAACCGCCGTCGTCGTTGCAGCCTTCAAAAGCCAGGGTGCGTTTGCCCTCCATCACCATGACCGTGTTGGTTCTGAGAATGGATGCCTGGCTGGATACGGCGTCGATGACCGGCGCGGGCAGCGTTGAGCCGTGCAAGGCGTCGCGGTAGCGCGCCGACCGTTCCCGCAACGAGGTTAAATTCCGCAGCGTGAAGACGGCCGGCTCCCAGGCCGAGGCCCACCGCGTGCCATATTCGTTTCTTAGTGGTTGGTCCTTCGCCTGCGGGTCTCGCGACCAGTAGTTTTCGCCAACAGGAAAGTGCCAGGCCAGCACGAAGGTCACGTCTTTGGATTCTCCGGGCTCGAGTGAAAAGTGCGCGGCCAGAGTGGCGTACTCGGTCCTCTTGTCGCCCGAGGGCTTGGTGGGCGTATTCGCAAAGCGCCCTTTAAGGAAGAATTCATCCCACCATTTCTGGAAATCATCCCACCACCGGCCGTGCTCCCACTGGAGGCGGTAGCTGACATCTTCGGCGCTGGTCGCCAGAGCCAGCGAACCGTTGCGGGACGAACCTGCCGGGTACTTGGACGATGACATGAAGATGCCCGCTACGCCGTCTCCGCTCTTGAACTCGTTGAGGTTAGAACCGAAAAAATCCGCGGAGCGGCCATTGAGCCGGGAATATCCGTCATAGCCCACCGGGTTCATCAGACTGAAAGCCAGTGAGGCTTGCAGCTTGGACTTCGCGCGGGAGACAATCCGGTAGGTTAAGATGGCCACTGGCAGGCTGGAATCTTCGGTCGCCAAGGGAATCATGGGGTTGAAAGCTTCCAGCGAAACCGCCGCCGGCAGCGCGGGGTCGGAAAAGCGGATGTGGGCGAAAGGGTAGGCCCCGGTGAAAACCGCGTCGCGGAAGCGTGGCAATCCGAGCGCCGTGAGACGCGTAGGGCCGTCGCGTCCAGTGAAGGGCGGCATGGGGCGCCGCTCGACAACGCGGATACGCGGTTTGGCCAGTTGGTCCCCTTCCAGCCGTAAGGCGACGAAGGTGAAGGGCAGGAAGCTTCCCTTATTCGGACGGTTGAAGATCTCCCAATCGCGCAGGGCGCCTGAGCCAGTCAGTGAAACTGTTCCGGTGCCGATGCCACCCAGCGGAAATGCGATTTCTCGCAAAGCTTCTCCGGTGAAACGCCGGCCAAGCGGCGCGGCCGCTGCGGGGGTGGTGATCAGCGCCTCGGGTGGGGCGGCGGCGGCGGCCGCAGTGCTGAGCAGGGCGGTGCGTCGGGATATGCGCATGCAACCTCCTTAGCGTAATAGTGTACCCCAAGGGCTTTCACAAAGTGATTGAATATAGAAAACCTCACGCCATGACTTGCGAACGGTTCGACCAAAAGGATTGGCGGCGCGTGCTGGTGTTGCTGGCCGTCGCCGCGGTTTCGGTGACTTACACCGCATACAATTTTAAGGCGGCGTTTCCCCAGGCCTCTATTAACCTGCGTTACTCCAAAGATCAGATTTCCAGGATGGCCTCCGAATTTCTTGCCGGGCGCGGGTTGCCGGTGGAGGGCTTTCGCCAGCTCACGCTGTTTGATCCCGACGAAACTGCCAGCCTGTACTTGGAGCGGGAAGTAGGCCTCGAGCAGGCCAACCGCCTGATGGCCAAAGAGGTGGCCGTCTGGCGCTGGCGGGCGCGGTGGTTCCGTCCTCCGGATAAAGAAGAGATGACGGTCTGGCTGAGCCCCGAGGGCCGGCTGGTGGGATTCGAACACCAGATCCGTGAAGACGCTCCCGGGGCGCGGCTGTCAAAGGAAAAGGCGCGGGCCATAGCGGAGGAGTTCCTGCGTTCGCAGACCGCTGCGCCGCAGCGCCTCATCGAAGAACAACTGGAGCAGCGCCCCAACCGTTTTGACTATCAGTTCACATGGGAACAGGAAGGTTTTAAGGCTCACCAAGCCACCAACCGGCGTACGGTGACCATCCAGGGAGACCAGGTGGGCGGCTACCGCGAATTTCTCCACATTCCGGAGAGTTGGAAGCGGGACTTCGCCAAGATGCGCGCGGCCAACGAACTGTACTCCCAGATCGCCACCGGTCTCTACGTGCCTTTGGTGATCGCCGCTGTCGTGCTCATCGTGATCTGGGTGCGCCAAAAGCGCCTGGCGTGGCGGCCGCTGCTGATCCTGTCGGCAGTGGTCGGGGGCCTGATGATGTTGAACGAATGGAACCAGTTGCCTTTCTTCATCGACCAGGCGCCTACCAGCACTCCATACTACGAAACCATCTCGATCGGGTTGTTGCGCGGATTGGGAGCAGGGGTGTTCGTGTTTTTCTACGTGATCCAGGCGGCAGCGGCCGGTGAGCCGCTTTACCGGCGTGCGCAGCCGGAACAACTGTCCCTAGCGGCGGGGTTTGCCGCGCGGGGTTAGCGGACCAAGCAAGCATTCCATGCTTGCATTGTGGGGTACGCCTTCTCGGCGGTCCATATCGCCTTCGTGGTCGCCTTCTATCTGATCGGGCGCAGGTTCGGCGTGTGGAGTCCCCAGGAGATACAATACTCCGACCTGCTCAGCACCTTGTTGCCTTGGGTCTATCCGGTCGCAATATCTTTAATGGCCTCCACTTCAGAGGAGTTTTGGTTCCGCCTGCTCGCGGTGCCGGCCTTGCAACGCCTGGTCAAGTTGCGCTGGGTGGCCATCGTTGCGCCGGCGTTCATCTGGGGCTTCTTGCACTCAACCTATCCACAGCAGCCCGGCTACATACGAGGAATCGAAGTGGGCCTGATCGGAGTGGCGGCCGGCTACCTCATGCTCCGCTACGGCATTTTGAGCACGCTTATCTGGCATTTCACCGTCGATGCGGTGATGATCGGGATGTTCCTGTTCCGTAGCGAGAGCGGCTACTTCCAGTTAAGCGGTCTGGTGGTGATCGCCGCGATTCTCGCGCCCCTGGCGATCAACCTGATTTTCTACCGGAAAAACAAAGGCTTCCTAACCGCCGAAAAAGCTCTGAATGCGGGCGAGGCGGCCCTGCAAGCTGCTGCCGAACAAACGCCGGCGCAAGCCGTTGAGCGGACGCCGGAGAAAGAGTCCGCAGCGCCGGCTGGCATGCGCCTGTGGCCGGCAAAATGGTTGCTGGCGGCCGCCGCCGCAGGCGCAATCGCCATCGTGGTTATCCGGCCATTTATTTTCGGCAGCTTTGTGCGCGTGACGATGACCCGGCAAGAGGCCGAAACCATCGCCGGCCGTGCGTTGGCCGGGCGAAATCTCAAGCTCGATGAGTGGCGGCGTGTGACCGAATTCGTTCCCAATTTGCAGGCTTCCGATCTTGAATATTTGCGCCGCCTGGTGGGGCCTGCAACCGCCAACCGGATTGTGGGCGAGCGGACCACGGTGGGCGTCTGGACGGTGCGGTATTTCCAACCATTGAACAAGGAGGAATGGCGGGTCTTTGTGAACGCCGAAGGCCGGGCTTTCCGGGTGGACCATGTGCTAGACGAGAAGGCGCCCGGGGCGAATCTCAGCGCTGACCAGGCGCGCGCCATCGCGCTGCGCTATGCAGCTGAAACGCAGCAACTGGACCTGGCGCGCTACCGCGCGGTGGACGCGGCGAGCGAGAAGAAAGACCGCCGCACAGATCACAGTTTTGTCTGGGAAGACCCAGAGTTTCGGATCGGAGAAGCGAAAGCCAGGGTATCGGTCACAGTGCAGGGCGACGAGCCTACCGGGTTCCGGCGTTACCTGAAACTGCCCGAACAGTGGTTGCGCGAATTCTCGCGGCCCCGCGTACAAAATTTCCTCACTCTCGGTCTGGCCGGCGCCTTGGCGATGCTGCTTGTGATCGTGTTCATCAGACTGCTCCCGGGCCACGCCTACCATCCCCGTCTGTACCGTTATGCTGCCTGCGCGGCGGGCCTTCTGGCGCTGGCGGCTAACCTGAACCAATGGCCGGTATATCTGGCCGGCTACGACACGGCCAAACCACTCGAGAATTACGTGGGGCAGATTGCCGTTGCGCGCCTGATTTCCGTTTTGATCCTGGCGGGTTTGGGGCTGTTGGGCGGGCTGGCGGTGGACGTGTTCCTGCGGCTTGGCAGTGGCGGCCGCCGGGTGACGCCCCCTTCGCTATGGTGCGCCGCATCTCAGGCGCTGGTGCTGGCCGGCTACGCGCGACTTGCCGGTTGGGCCGTGGATGCGGCCGGCGGCCCCCGCCTCAGCGTACGTATTTGGAATATGGAGGGAACGGACGCGGTGCTGCCCGGCCTGGCGGTGCTCGCACAGGCGGCCCTGGCCGCTCTGGCATGGGTGGCTGCCGCGGTCATTGTGGTGAGCGCGGCAGCAAAGATGTTGTCGCCCCGGCTGCGTGCGGCTCTACTGGCCGCGATCATTGTTGTGGCGGCGTTAGGGCGTGCATTGACGCCGGCGCAATTCGCCGTTCATGCGCTTGTCATAGTGGGTTGGATATTGTTGCTGTGCGCGCTGGTGAAAACGCGCGGCGCGGATGTGGTGGGTTTCGGTGTGGCGGTTTTCTGGTTGGAAACAGCTTCGCGGGCCATCATTATGGCGGAGCAGCCTTCGGCGTGGTTCCGCGTTAACGGCGTTGCCGCGCTTGTAGCCGCCGCGGCCGTAGGACTGGCCGCCATCGCTATCGCTTCTCGCCGGCTCAAGGAATCAGGCGCAGAATGATGCTTCCTGAGAACTTGCGGCCCGGCGTGGCGCCCAACAGGAAGGCGGGAGCGAACAGCCGGGCGGCGATCGATGATCCTCCGAAGCGTCCGATGACGCGGATTCCGGAAATCAGGGGGCATTGTAACCGTTTCCATGGCGTATGGCAAGGCGCGGATTGGGTTAACATAAGAGCTTGGCCCGTAAAGTCTTGAGAACGGTTCACGACGTTGCCCGCGCGGCGGGTGTCAGCGTGGCTACCATTTCGCGGGTACTGAATCAGCATCCGAATGTCAGCCGGGGCACGCGGGAAAAGGTGCTGGCGATCATCGAACAATCCGGCTTCCGCCCCAACGCCATCGCACGCGGGCTGGCGCACG
>CAYSBM010000070.1:0-7006 GCA_964429095.1 uncultured Solibacteraceae bacterium
GTCGATGCCGGGAATGGCGTAATACCGCAAGCCGGCAGCTTGCGTCAGGCCAGTCCAGACCCATACCATATTGGGGACCACAGCGTCCCACTCGTAGTCGGCGCAGCACTTGAGAACCGCGTCAAAAGCCTTGTTGTAGTCGTGCGTCACCTCCTGGCAGGTGTAGCCGGCGTGCGCGGCGGTGAATTCGGCGGCGAACGGGCGTATAGGAACCCGGTCAGGCGTGCCGTTGCGCATGGCCGTCACGTAGCGGTTCAACCGCTGAGCATAAAGTTCCTGTTTGTCCATCATGGCGTTCTTATCAAACTACTACTTTCCTGGCACCATTGGCACAAATCGTACAGGAATGACCGGCCGGCGGCGGGTACGGCCGTCTGCGCCTTTATCGACCACGATCAATTCCTGAGACCACCAGCCCTGCCCCACCGGCGCCACTAGCTTGCCGCCCGGCGCCAGTTGATCGAGGAGGGCGCGAGGCACCTCGGGCGGCGCCGCAGTGACAATAATGCGGTCATAGGGGGCGCCGGCAGGCCACCCTTTGTAGCCGTCGGCCTGGTGGACGGTAACGTTCTTGTAGCCCAGGCGCGCCAGCGTTTCCGAAGCCGAACGCGCAAGTTCCGGCACAATTTCCAACGACACCACTTCGCGCACCAGCAGGCTCAGCACCGCGGCCTGATAGCCTGAGCCGGTGCCGATTTCCAGCACCCGGTGGGATCTGGCCGGTTCCAGAAGTTGGGTCATCAGCGCCACGATGTAAGGCTGCGAAATGGTTTGCGAGTGGCCGATGGGCACGGGATGATCGCCGTAGGCCAGTGCACGCGCACCCGCCGGTATGAACAGGTGGCGTGGCACGGCGCGCATTGCGTCCAGCACCTGGGGGTTGGTGATATCGCGAGCAGCGAGTTGCTCGCGTACCATAGCCTCCCGCTGTGCGGTGTAAGGATCCTCTGCCGGCGGCGCCGCGGCGGCGGCCGCTAGCAGGGCAAGAATCTGGACGGCGCTCAGCACGGCTTAACCTGGTTCAGCTTGATTGTACACGCAGGCCGGTGGCGCCCGGCAAGCATCAGCCTCTGGCGGCTACCACCCTATCCCGCCCCATCTGCTTGGCTTGATAAAGCGCGGCGTCGGCGGCGCGCAACAGGTCTCCTGGCTTGGCTCCGTGTTCCGGAAATCCCGCCACCCCCCAGCTGATGGTCACCGGACCCAACGACTTGCCCGCATGCAGAACTTCTAGGGTTCTGACCTCTTCCCGCATCATCTCCGCGCGCCGGGCAGCATCCTCCAGGTTCGTATCGGTGAGGACCACGGCAAACTCTTCGCCTCCGTACCGGCAAACGATATCCCCGCCGCGCGTGCGGCTTTGCAGAACGCCGGCGATGGCCTCCAGAACCTGATCGCCGGCCGGATGGCCGTAAGCGTCGTTGAATCTCTTGAAGTGGTCCACGTCCGCCATCAGCACCGCCAGCGGCTGCTGCGTCCGCTGGGCGCGGTGGATTTCACGCTGAAGTTCCTCCTCCATGTAGCGGCGGTTGAACAGGCCGGTCAGAGGATCGCGGATCGCCTGGTAGCTGAGGGTTTCCCGCAACTGCAAATTGGAGATCGATAACGAAAGCAGTTCGCACAGGGTGGCGGAGATCTCTCTGATTTCCGCCAGCATCCGCGCCGCGTCCTGCACTTCACGGGCGGCGGGGTTCTGCCGCAGGTGTAAGAGTCCCAGGACGTCGCTCTTGGCCACCAGAGGTAGGCAGGCATAAGCGCCCGAGATGTTGCTACTGAGGTGCGGGCACACCAGGTCACGTTCTGGATTTTCGACAAACAACGCCGCGCCACGGCGCAGCCCCCAGCAGGCGTCGGGAGGGAATATATCCTGCTCGCCATCGGCGGGGAAGCCTCCCCAACTGGCCGCGTTCTCCAGATCCGTACGGGACGGGCTCAGCAGAAACAGGGCGCCTTGCGAATGTGGGAAAAGCTTCAGCATCGAACGGGCGGTGACCGGCCCGATCTCTCCTGCATTCGCGCAAGCCTGGAGAAACTGCCGCATCTCGGTCATCACCGAGTTTTGCAGTTCGGCACGCTGGAGCCGCTCAACCAGCGCCGACAGCCTCTGGTTGGTTTGCCGGAGCTGATCTTCCGCCCGTTTGCGCTCGGTGATGTCACGCACAATGGCCACGGCGTTCCAACGCGCTTTGCGCCACACCGAAGCCAGCGACAGCTCGACCGGAAACGTCGAACCGTCCTCGCGGCGCGCCGGAAGTTCGATGGTGGCGCCCACTGCGTTGCCCTGACCGCAATCCCGCCACAACGCCAGCGCCCGGTGCGCCTTTTCAAGGTAGCCAGGGGGCGCCAGCAGTTCGTGAACATCCCGGCCTATGGCATCCTCCCGCCGGTAGCCGAAGATTCGCTCGGCGGCGCTGCTCCAGAAAAAGACCCGCCCGTTCTCGTCCGCCATGATGATGGCGTCCCGGGCCGCCATCGCCAGCGTACGCAGCAACTCCTGGTTATCGCGCAGTTCTTCTTCGGCGCGCCTCCGCTCAGTAACATCCTGGGCCACACCCACCAGAGCCACAATCTCGCCTTGCTCGCTCCGTACCGGCGTGCTCCTCAAGTGTATGCGTATATCCGTGCCGTCCCGGCGGCAGTTCCAGAGTTCTCCCTCCCAACCTCCGGCGAGCGTGGCGGGCAGGATCTCACGGACGAGTTCGGGGGGATTCTTGGGAGACCGCACCACAGTGATAGAGCGTCCAGCCAGTTCTTCCGGACGGTAGCCGTATAACTGGCAACACGCCGCATTCACGAAGAGAATGTTGTCCTCCAGATCGGTGATGCTCACAGCGTCGGCCACGCTGCGCATGGCCTGCGAGAGCATCCGCGTCAGGTGGGGACAGCCATGGTCAATGCCGGCTCGCTCGCGGCCTAACATCACTTCTGCCGGGCTGTCGCTGAGGCGGGACATACCTCCCTTCCAATCAAACCTATTATCGGCGGCTGCGGGAAATTTGATTATGCTTCGGGTTGCCCAACGATGCGTGGACAATGCCCTGCCGGGCCGTTTATACTGCTGTTTTTGGACGAGGGTTGCATGGACCGGCTGAGAAGCAACTGGTGGGGGACCGAGGAATCCGATCCCGCGGCGCCCCAACGCGAGGCGGCCATCTTCTACGGCCTATTCCTGCGCGGCCACCCGGCAGAGGCGTTGCGCAAAGACATTGACGTCCCGCGCAAATTGCTGGAAAAGTGGTTGCGGGCGCCACACTACGAAGATTCCTTCCGGGACCGCCTGCACCGCGTGTACCACTACCGTAAGCAGGTGTTGGCCATTTTCGACGAACTGGTGCACCACGAGAAGCGGAACCGTCCAAGGCAGCAATAACGCCCGTTGAAGAACCCACCGCCGTGCCTGCTCTGGTGAGCGGAAGGATGCAAAGTCTTCCCAGTCCGGATTAGTCTGTTACCGGGCGGCGGCCTCTTCGGCACTCCGAAGCACTAGCAAAGCCAGCACCACGGAGGCGGCCAAGGCGAGAGCGCCCAGGCTGGCATGCAGCACGGTTAGAAGGGCTGCCGAAGCAGATGCGGCGCCGCGTTCCGGCTCCGTAACGCGGCTGACATAAGCTACGGTCCCCACCAAGACCTGAAACAACGTGATGTGCATCAGGCCCTTGGCGCCCCGCTTGAGGGCGGAGTGCGCGCCACACTGTTGAATCACCGCCACGCAAACCGCCAAGACGGCCACCGTGACCACCATGGCTCCCGCCATGTGGGGCACGACACTCAGAACTTGCTGGCGGTAGGCCGTGCCCAGAGCGATTTGCGCCAGCAAGAACGCGGGAAGAGTCAGCGCCAAACTGCGCGCCGGCGGGCTGCCGCCGCCGGTAACCTGCGCGGGCGGGCTCTGCCGAGCGGGCGAGGTGAATACGGCAATGGCCGCTGTGGCGGAAAAGAAGATCTGCGCCAGGCACGCATGCGCAACGCCGATGGCTTTGGGCAACTTCAGCAGCACCGTTAAACCGGCCAAAAGGCCTTGCAGGATGACGGCCCCCAGAGCCACGGCGCCCAGCCAGCAAAGCCAGCGCCCCGATTCCGCGCGCCAGAGCCACAACGCCAGACCAGCGGCCAGCAGATATGCGGCGGCAGCCGCCACGCGATGGCTGTGTTCAGCGAAAATGCCGCTGGAGGTCTCCGGCGTCGACCAGCCGAATGACAACGGCCAAGCTGCCGCCGGCAGCTCGGCGCCATTGCTGCTCACCGAGGCTCCGGCCACAACGAGAAGAAATGCAGACACCGCCACCAGGATGGCGTAGCGGTGCAACCGGGTTCGGCTGGCGTTATCAGGGTGGTTCGTTGTGCGAAAGGAGGCTTCCATAACGGCTCTGCGAGGTTGGATGCAGCCTGGCGCGGGTGCGCCGCATTAAACTAGAGATTATGAACCCGCAGACTGCACCCCTGGCCGCCATCATTATGGGAAGCAAATCCGACTGGGATGTTATGCGCCTGGCGTCGCAAACGCTCCATGATTTCGGAGTTCCCCACGAATGCCGGGTCTTGTCGGCGCACCGCACCCCAGCGGCCACCATCGAGTATGTCTCAGGGGCCGAATCCCGGGGGATTGAAGTCATTATCGCGGCGGCGGGCGGGGCGGCCCATCTGGCCGGTGTGGCAGCCGCACACACTCTGGCCCCGGTGCTGGGCGTGCCGATGGAGAGCGCCTCGCTCAAAGGGCTGGATTCTTTGTTTTCGACCGTACAAATGCCCGCCGGAATCCCCGTAGGCTCCTTGGCTATCGGCAAGCCCGGCGCGGTGAATGCCGCGCTGCTGGCGGTGGCCATCCTGGCCAACAGCAGACCAGAATTGAAGGAGAAGCTGCGGCGTTACCGCCAGGAACAGACCGAGAAAGTCCTGGCGGCCAGCCTATTTGACGCTCCAGAGGCGGTCCGATAGACTGGTTGTTTTGGCCCTTCCCTGGCAGTGCGCCCACCAGGTGTGAGTTCACGGCGGCAACCGCGAGGGTAAAGTCAAGCAATAAAGGAGGGTTTTCCGTTGGCAAAGGCAGCAAGACAGATCTTCACGTCGGAGTCCGTCACCGAGGGCCATCCCGACAAGATGGCCGATCAAATATCGGACGCGGTTCTGGATGCGGTGCTCGCCCAGGATCCCAGCGGCCGCGTAGCGTGTGAAGTGCTGGTGACCACCGGCATCTGCGTGGTGGCCGGAGAAATTACAACCACCTGCTACGTCGACGTTCCGAAACTGGTGCGGGGCGTGATCCGGGACATCGGATACACGGACGCTGCCTACGGATTTGACGCCGAGACCTGCGGCGTGCTGAACACCATCCAGAGCCAGTCGCCGGACATCGCCATGGGAGTGGATACAGGCGGAGCAGGAGACCAGGGGCTGATGTTCGGCTACGCCTGCGACGAGACTGCCGAGTTGATGCCGCTGCCCATCATGCTGGCCCACAAACTGGTGCGGCAGTTGAGCGAGGTGCGCCGTGCGGGAACGCTCGATTTCTTGCGGCCCGACGGCAAGAGCCAGGTAAGCGTCGAGTATGTGGATGGGCGGCCCTCACGCCTGGATGCCATTGTGGTCTCCACGCAGCATAGCGACCGGGTGCCGACCGAAACGCTGCGCGCCGAAGTCAAGAGACATATCATTGACCCGGTAGTTCCCTCCCACATGGTGGATTCGGCGACCAAGATCCACATCAATCCCACCGGCCGCTTTGTGGTGGGAGGGCCGCACGGCGACACGGGTTTGACCGGGCGCAAAATCATTGTGGACACATACGGCGGCATGGGACGGCATGGAGGCGGAGCCTTCTCGGGCAAAGATCCGACTAAAGTGGACCGCTCAGCTTGCTACATGGCCCGCTACATCGCCAAGAACGTGGTCGCCGCGGGTCTGGCGCGCCGCGCCGAGGTCCAACTGGCTTACGCCATTGGCGTGGCCGAACCGGTGTCGGTCTTGGTGAACACTTTTGGCACCGGTACGGCTCCGGAAGATGTGTTGGTAGAGTTGGTGCGGGAGAATTTCCCGCTGACTCCGCGCGGCATGATTGAACACTTGAATCTGCGGCGGCCGATCTATCGCAAGACGGCGGCCTTTGGCCATTTCGGCCGCAGCGAGCCGACCTTCACCTGGGAAGCCACCGACAAGGCGGAAATCCTTCGCGAATGCGCCAAAGCCGCCGGCGCGGTGGCGCAAGGCTAGCCCCCCGCACGAAGAGGCAAAAATGGCTTCCGATATGCAAACCGCGGCTTCCTTCGATGTCAAAGACCTGGCGCTGGCCGACACCGGCAAGAAGCGGATCGAGTGGGCTTTCCAGTCGATGCCCGTCTTGCAAACCATCCGCAAACAGTTCATCAAGACGCAGCCTCTGGCGGGCATTCGCGTGGCCGCGTGTCTGCATGTGACCACCGAAACAGCCAACCTGATGGTGACCCTGCGCGACGGCGGCGCCAATATCCGGCTGTGCGCCTCTAATCCGCTCTCAACGCAGGACGACGTCGCCGCCAGCCTGGTGCGCGACTACGGCATTGCAACTTACGCCATCAAGGGTGAGGACAACGAAAGCTATTACAGCCATATCGCCGCGGCGCTGGACAACCGGCCACAGATCACCATGGACGATGGAGCGGACCTGGTGACCATGCTCCACACCAAGCGCAAGGAACTCGTGGAGGCAGTGATCGGCGGCACCGAAGAAACCACCACGGGCGTGATCCGGCTGAAGGCCATGGCCAAGGAAGGCGTGCTGCGCTACCCCATCATCGCCGTGAACGACGCCCTCACCAAGCACTTGTTTGACAACCGCTACGGCACGGGCCAGAGCACCATCGATGGCATTGTGCGCGCCACCAACATCTTGCTGGCCGGCTCGACGGTGGTGGTGGCCGGATACGGCTGGTGCGGCCGCGGGTTCGCCATGCGGGCGCGCGGGCTGGGCGCTAATGTGATCGTCACCGAGATCGATCCTATTAAGGCCATCGAAGCCATCATGGACGGCTAC